>NZ_RAWQ01000238.1:0-15411 GCF_003668965.1 Corallococcus sp. AB030 | reverse complement strand
CAGGAGCAGCAGGGCGGCGTGGCGCATGGGCAAGGGGAAACTCTACCTTGCACGGGGAAACGCGCGACGCGTAGATTGCCGCGCGCCCATGGCCCGGGAAAAGGACAACATCGCTCTGTCCGATGAGCACAACACCCGCGGCATCGAGCTGGCGGACCGGGGCTGGCTGGACGAGGCCGTCAAGGAGTTCAAGAAGGCCATCGACTTGGACCCCACGTCGGCGCACGCGCACGACAACCTGGCCACGGTCTACGCGGAGAAGAAGCAGTTCCGCGAGGCGCTGGGCGAGTACCTCACCGCGCTCAAGCTGGAGCCGGAGAGCGCCACCGCGCACTACAACCTGGCCTGCTTCCTCTCCACCCACGCCAGCGAGATGGCCGTGGAGGAGTACAAGGAAGCCATCGAGCTGGATCCGGAGTACCCGGACGCCCACTTGAACCTGGGGCTCACCTACGCGGACCAGGGGCGGGTGGAGGAGGCGATGCGGGAGCTGCAGGCCGCCATCGAGCTGGACCCGCAGGACGCCTTCCCCCGGCACGAGCTGGCGGCGCTGATGATGGATGAGGGGGACTACCGCTCCTCCATCACCCAGCTGAAGGAAGTGGTGCGGCTGGAGCCGGACAACTTCGAGGCGCAGCTGGATCTGGGCATCTGCTACGCCCAGAAGGGCTTCTACGCGGAAGCGGAGCGCGCCTACGAGCGCGCCCGGGCGCTCAACGCGGAAGACCTCCTGCTCAACTACAACCTGGCGGCGCTGTACGCGCTGTGGGGCCGTCCGAAGGACGCTGTCCAGTACCTGCAAAAGGCGCTGGCGGCGGACCGGCAGAAGGTCCTGGGGTGGCTGTCCGCGGACCCCATGTTCGACGTGCTCAAGGGCGATCCGGACTTCGAAGCCCTCTTCTGAGGGAATCACACATGGAATGGGTTTTCCTGGGGCTGGCGCTGCTGCTGGTCGTCGCGAACGGTTTCTTCGTGGCGACGGAGTTCGCCATCGTGAAGATCCGCGCCACGCGCCTGCAGTCCCTGGTGGACGAGGGCACGCCCGGCGCGTCCACGGCCCTCAAGATGGTGAGCGAGCTGGACGCGTACCTGTCCGCCACGCAGTTCGGCATCACGCTCGCGTCGCTGGGCCTGGGCTGGCTGGGTGAGCCCGCGTTCGAACACCTGCTGCACCCGGTGGTGGAGAAGGTGCTGCCGGAGGCGATGGCGGCGAAGTACGGCTCCACCGCGGCGGGCATCATCGGCTTCAGCATCATCACGTTCCTGCACATCGTGTTGGGGGAGCTGGCGCCCAAGAGCGTCGCCATCCAGCGCGCGGAGCAGACGACGCTCGCGGTGGCGCTGCCCATGCGCGCGTTCTACTTCCTCTTCTACCCGGCCATCCGGCTGCTCAACTGGCTGGCGGGGCTGGTGCTCAAGGCCTTCGGCCTGCACTCCGCCAGTGAGTCGCACGAGGCGACGAACGAGGACGAGCTGCGCGTCATCCTGCACAGCTCCGCGCAGGCCGGCGCCATCACCACGGCGCGGGCGGAGCTGCTGGAGCGCGCGCTGGAGATGGCGCAGAAGACGGCGCGGCAGGTGATGGTGCCCCGCAACCAGATGCGCTACCTGGACGTGGAGGAGGCGCTGGACAGGAACGTCATCGACGCGCGGGCGTCCGGGCACACGTGGCTGCCGGTGTGCCGGGGCAACCTCGACGAGGTCGAGGGCGTGGTGAACGTGAAGGACCTGTTCTTCCTCCTGTCGCGCGGCGAGCTGCGCAGCCTGTCCCAGGTGCAGCGCCCGGTGCTCTTCATCCCGGAGAACGCGACGCTGGAGCAGCTCCTGACGGAGTTCCGCCGCCGGCGCCGGCAGATCGCCATGGTGGTGGACGAGCACGGCGGCACGTCCGGGCTCGTGACCATCGCGGACGTGGTGGCGGAGGTGGTGGGCGACGTGGCGGAGCTGGGACGGCGCGTGGAGGAGGTCCGGGCGCTGCCGGGAGGCCGCTTCGAGCTGCCCGGCACCGCGCAGCTGGACGACCTGGAGGCCCAGCTGGACGTCACCTTCGACCTGAGCGACGACGAGAAGGGCGAGGTGACGACCATCGCCGGCTACCTGATGACGAAGCTGGGCCGGGTGCCGGAGAAGGGCGACAGCCTCAAGCTCGACATGTGGCGCATCCTCGTGGAGGAGGTGGACGGCCCCCGCGTGGTGCGTGTCACGGTGGAGCCGCAGTCGCGCCCCACGGCGGTGCCCAAGGACGGCAGCCGCCCCACGGAGCCGCCCGTGCCCTCCGGCGAGACGGGGTGAAGCGCTAGCTCTTGGTGGGCTTCACGGCCTTCTTCTTCGCGCCGCCCTGGATGGCCGCCGGCTTCACCTTGGCGTTCGGCCGGTCCACCTTGAGCAGCTCCAGGTTCGTTTCTCCGTCCGTGGTCAGCTTCACGATGCCCACGTCCGGCGCGAACCACATGAAGCTCTCCATGGAGCGCCCCTCCGAGCCGGGGCGGCTGGCGCGCGCCGTGGTGATGTTCTTGATCTTCAGCGCCTTGAAGGTGCCCGCCGCGACGGTGACCTCCTCCTCGCCCACCACCGTGGCCTCCTTGTCGAAGGTCGTGGCGATGATGGGGCGCAGGCCGCCCTTCCTGGCCGGCGGCTGGAGCTTCACCGACAGGCTGTTCTTCCAGGTGCCCCCGAGGACCATCACGGACGGCGCCGGCACGGCCGCGCCCTCCGCGTTCACGACTTGAACGTCCATGCCGGACGCGGACAGGAGCGTGCCCTCCAGGCCGCCCAGGCCCGTGCGCACGCCTTCGGAGTCGCAGGTCAGGTCCGTCTGGCCGCTGCGCCCCTTGAGGCTCACCGCCAGCGTGGCCTTCACCGTCCCGTCCGCGGCGGGGGCGACGTCCTTCGTCGCCAGCACCAGCTCCGACGAGCGGCCCGCCCGGTAGGTCAGCGACAGGCCTTCCTCCATGGGAAACCAGGGGTTCGGACAGGGGGCCGGCGCCGCCGCCACGACCATGTCAGACCGGGGTGCTACCTGGGACGTCGGGGCCGCACCGACGAGGAGCGACATGGCGAGCAAGGGCTGAAACGTAGGACGCCTCCAGAAAGATCAAGAGGAAGGTAGGGTGGGTCGGTTGCTTTGCAAGGGTGGTGCAAGGCCGCTCGCACACCAACCTGTAGCACTGCACATAGGGTCATGCGTGGCATGGTCACGCTTGATCCGGGGCGGGGTGCGTTGGTACTCCTGCCAAACGCTGCGGAGCCGATTTTCCGGCCCCGCGCGCGTTTTCACCCCGTCTCACCGTCGGCCTGTAGGGAGCCCGCTGGCATGCGAATCAAGCGCCTGGACATCACCGGCTTCAAGTCGTTCATGGAGCGGAGCGTCTTCTCCTTCGACGAGGGCGTCACCGGGGTCGTCGGCCCCAATGGGTGTGGCAAATCCAACGTCGTGGACGCCATCCGCTGGGTGATGGGCGAGCAGAGCGCGAAGAACCTGCGCGGCCGCGGCATGGAAGACGTCATCTTCAACGGCTCGGAGAACAAGCCGCCCCTGTCCATGGCGGAGGTGTCGCTCACCTTCCTCGTGGACGACACGGACACGCTGGCGCCGCAGTACCAGGGCTTCAGCGAGATCACCGTGACGCGCCGGCTGTTCCGCAACGGCGACTCCGAATACCTCATCAACAAGACGCTCTGCCGCCTGCTGGACATCACCGAGCTGTTCCTCGGCACGGGCGTGGGCACCAAGGCCTACTCCATCATCGAGCAGGGCCGCGTGGGCCTCATCGTCTCCAGCAAGCCGGAGGACCGCCGGCACCTGCTGGAAGAGGCTGCGGGCGTCACCAAGTACAAGGCCCGCCGCAAGGCCGCCGAGCGCAAGATGGAGGCCACCGAGGCCAACCTCCTGCGCGTCAACGACATCACGGGCGAGCTGGAGAAGCGGCTCGACACGCTGTCGCGCCAGGCGAAGAAGGCGGAGAAGTACCGCAAGCTCAAGGCGCGCATGCGGGAGATTGATTTGCACTCCACCAGCCACCGCTCGCTGGAGCTGATGGCGGAGAAGCGCGTGCTCCAGTCTCGCCTGGAGAACCTGGGCGGCGAGGAGCGCGAGGGCCTGGACAAGGTGAAGGAGCTGGAGGAGGTCATCACCCGGCGCCGCGCGGAGCTGGACGCGGAAGGGGCGGCCCTCCAGCAGTACGCCGGAGAGGTGCACGCGCTGGAGAGCGCCCTGCAGCGCGAGGCGCAGGAGCTGTCCTACGGCCGCCGCGACTTCGAGGAAACCGGCGCGCGCGTGGAGTCCGCGCAGGCGGAGCTGGACGCGCTGCTCGCGCGGCAGGCCGAAGTCGTGCGGACCATGACGGCCCGCGAGGCGGAGCTGTCGGGCATCGCCGGCTCGTACAAGGAAGACGAAGTGGCCATGGCGGTGGCCCTGGAGGAGCAGCGCCGCGTCTCCGTGCTCCAGACGGAAATCTCCCTGCGCCTGGAGCAGGAGCGGGCCGGGCTGGTCGCCGTGGCCACGCGCCTGGCGAACCACGAGAGCAACCTGGTCAACCTCGCGCGCCAGCGCACGGACCTGGAGGCGCGCCGCGCGAAGCTGGGCGGTGAGCTGGAGGCCCTGCGCGTCCAGGAGCAGGAGCTGGACACCGTGCGCACCCAGGCGGCCAGGCACGTGGAGGACACGCGCCACCTGGCCTCCGAATTGGCCGAGCGCCGGGGCCAGGAAGAAGAGGCCCTCACCCGCACGCGCGAGGCCTTCACGGAGAACGAGGTCCAGGTCATCGCGCTGCGCGAGGAGCTGAGCGACAAGCGCAGCCGCCTGTCCTCCCTGGAGGACATCCAGAAGAACTACGACGGCTTCGACCGGGGCGTGCGCGCCGTCATGGTGCGCGCCGCGGAGGCCGCTCGCGAGCAGGGCATCTTCGGCCTGGTGGCGGACGTCCTCACGGTGAATTCGGCGCGCTACGAGCGCGCGGTGGAGGCCGCCCTGGGCGAGCGGCTCCAGCACGTCATCGTGGACAGCCGCGAGAAGGGCGTGGAGCTGGTGGAGTACCTGAAGGGCCACGCGGAAGGGCGCGGCACCTTCCTGCCGGTGCCCTCCGGCGAGCAGGCCCGGGCGTACGTGGAGCCGGACCTCTCGCGCCCGGGCGTCCTGGCGCACGCGCTCAAGGAAGTGTCCTGCGAGCCCGCGCTGGAGCCGGTGCTCAAGCTGCTCCTGGGCGACGTGGTCATCGTCCAGGACATGGCCGCCGCGAGCGAGTACGCGGAAACCACCCCCGTGCCCGTCACGCTCGTCACGCTGGACGGCGAGGTGTTCCGCGCGGACGGCTCCATCACCGGCGGTGAGCGCGAGGGCGCGGCGGTGGGCGCGCTCCAGAAGAAGCGCGAAATCGCCGAGCTGGCGGCCGAAGTGGCCCGGGTGGAGGAGCGCTACAACGAGATTTTGACCCGCCACTACACGCTCCAGAAGCAGATGGGGCAGGCGGAGGCCGTCCTCAAGGGCCTGGGCAAGGAGCAGCACGCGGAGGAGGTCAACCTGGCCAGCCAGGAGAAGGACCTCCACAAGGCGAGCGAGGACCTGGCCCGGGTGCGCGAGCGGCTGCGCTCGCTGGAGGGCGAGGAGGGCCAGCTGTCGCAGAGCCACACCGCGCTCACCAACGAGGAGGAGTCCAGCCGCGGCGAGGTCGCCCACGGTCAGGCGGACCGCGAGGCGCGCGAGGAGCGCGTGCGCCAGTACGCCGGGGAGCTGGAGGGGCTGCGCCAGCGCGCGGACACCGCGTCCTCGAACCTGATGGGCCTGCGCGTGAAGGTGGCCGCCGGCAGCGAGCGCGGTGAGTCCGCGCGCAAGGAGCTGGAGAGCCTGGTGGCGCAGCGCCGGGACATGGAGTCGCGCGTCAGCCGCCTGCAGGCCACGGTGACGGACGGCCGCACCAAGGTGGAGCAGCTGCAGGGCCGGCTCGCGGAGCTGGAGTCCACCAAGGAGCAGCGGGCGGAGGAGCACCGCGTGGGCGCGGAGGCCCTGGAGGCCCGCCGCACCGCGCACACCACCGCCACCACGGAAGTGCGCGAGCAGGACACCTCCTTCCGCGAGCTGCGCGGCCGGCTGGACGAGCTCATGCAGGGCCTGTCGCAAATCACCCTGCGCGAGAAGGAGATTGGCCTGGAGCTGGAGCACCTGGCCGCCGGCATCCGCGAGCGCTACCAGCTGGAGCTGGCCACGGAGCTGCACAACTACCACCTGCTGGCGCCGCTCTCGCCGGAAGTGGAGAGCGAGCTCAAGGACCTGCGCGCGCAGGTGGAGAAGATGGGGGAGATCAACCTCACCGCCATCGACGAGCACGCGGAGCTGTCCAAGCGCTTCGAGTTCCTCTCCACCCAGCGTCAGGACCTCCTGGCGTCCATCAGCCAGCTGAAGGAAGCCATCGTCCGCATCGACGCGACGAGCCGCGAGCGCTTCAAGCAGACCTTCGACGTGGTGAACGACAAGTTCCAGGCCATCTTCCCGCGCCTGTTCGGCGGTGGCCGCGCCAGCCTCATCCTCACGCAGGAGGGCCCCAACGGTGAGCCGGGCGTGGAGATTGTCGCCCAGCCGCCGGGCAAGAAGCTCCAGAGCGTCAACCTGCTCTCCGGTGGCGAGAAGGCCCTCACCGCCGTGGCGCTCATCTTCGGCATCTTCCTCATCAAGCCCACCCCCTTCTGCCTCCTGGACGAGGTCGACGCCCCGCTGGATGAGGGCAACGTGGGCCGCTACAACGACATGGTGAAGGAGATGAGCAGCCAGTCGCAGTTCATCCTCATCACCCACAACAAGCGCACCATGGAGATCGCCGACACGCTCTACGGCGTCACCATGGAGGAGCCCGGCATCTCCAAGCTCGTCAGCGTGAAGATGCGCGAGGCCTCCGCGCACAACGACGACAAGGTCCCCGCCGCGTCTTAAGGGCGCGGGGCAGGGCAGGGCTGGTCGCTGAAAAGAAGACGGGCGCCCCGGGATGTTCCCCGGAGCGCCCGTTGTCATTTCAGCGGCTCAACGTCGAAGGACTACTTCTTCTTCGTCGGCGCGTAGCTCTTCTTCGGGCAGGCGCCCTGGTCCGCGGCCAGACGCTGCTGGGCGGCGGAGAGGTCCTTCTGGGTGTTGGCCAGGGCCTCCTGGCTGGCGGTCTCCACCGGGGCCCAGTCTTCCTTCTGGGCCTTGAGCTGCTGCACCAGCGTCAGGGTCGTCTGGTCCACCGTCTCCTGCGCCTTGAGCGCGTCCACCCACTTGCCGGCGGAGTCCACCAGCGCCTGGCACTTGGAGGACAGCTCGTCGAAGAGCTTGTAGTCCTTCGTCTTGGTGTACTTCTGAACGACGGCGTCATACGTGTCCGCCGCGTTGGTGCGCGCGCCGAAGGCGATGGCGGACGCGGCGGCCGTCTGGGTGCGCGCCAGCTCCAGCTGGAAGAAGCGCAGCTCCGGCGGCATGGTCGTGGAGGCCTCCACCGGGGCCTGCGAGTTGAAGAACACGAAGCGGAAGGGGAACTTCAGCTCGCCCGTCGTCGTCGCGGGCATGGCGGCGATCTTCGCCTGCATGCAGGACGCCAGTTGGTCGCCTTCCGTGCTGCCGGAGGGCTTGAAGACGACCTCCGTCGGGTTGGGCTGACCCTTCACGATGTGGATGTCGGCGGCCAGCACCGGCGGCGTGGACGCCTTGAAGCCGGCGAAGCAGTCACACCAGCTCTTCTGGGCCAGGCGCACCGTGCCGGAGAAGTCCGAGCCCTCGTTGATGCCCATGGTGACGGAGGGGTTGTTGGCGGTGGCGTGGTCGTACTCGTACGAGGCCTCCACCGGCTTCGCGTCCGCCGCCAGCGCCGCGGGCTTCACGTGCGTGTCCAGCACCTGCTGGATGCAGGCCGTGCCGGCCGGGGTGAGGTTCTCACCGGAGACGGCGTGCGTGGCGCCCTGCGCGTTGACGGTGGACTTCACCATCACCTTGGTGCTGGCCGCGGGGCCGCGGTTGGCGGGGTCCACCAGGCACTCCAGCACGTCCGGACGGACGCTCAGGAGCGCGCCCACGAGGACACCCTCGTTGGCGGGGGTGGGCAGGGTCTGCTCGTGCGGGAAGCAGGTCGCCAGGTCGAAGGGGGGCTGGTTGGTGATGCGCAGCCGCTCTTCCTTGGTCATCTGCTTCTGACCTTCGGTGGCTTCGGTCTTCTGCTGGCCGGCACAGGCGGCGGTGAGGATGACGGAGGCGACGGCGAGACGCTTCAGCATGGTGAGGCTTTCTCCCGGTTGGGGTGATTGGGACTGCGGTCGGGCGCTCACTTCTCCAGGCCCTCGGCGTTCTTGAGGTCCTTGAGGCGGAGCCCGTTCTTCTTCAACAGGCGGTAGAGGCTCTGCATGGACAGGCCGGTGCGCTGCTCCGCGGCCTTCATGTCGAAGGCCACCTCGCGCATGACTTCCGCGAAGTACAGCCGCTCGAAGTCCGCGAGCACCCGGTCCTTCGCTTCGTGGTACGGCATGCCGGTGACGATGGCGGCCACGTTGGTGGCGGGCTCCGTGCCTTCCGCGTGCTTGGGCGCGTGCGCCAGGAAGTCCAGCCAGCTGGTGTTGCCCGTCTCCTGCATCAGCGCGCCGCGCTCCAGCACGTTGCGCAGCTCGCGCACGTTGCCTGGCCAGTCGTAGCCCTCGAAGAGGGCCAGCGTCTGCGGCGTCAGCTCCAGCGCGGCCTTCATGCCGCGCGACAGGGCCTGCGACAGCGTGGGGATGTCGTCGCGGCGGGTGCGCAGGGGCGGCAGCTTCACGCGCGCCACCGCGAGCCGGAAGTAGAGGTCCGCGCGGAAGCGGCCCTGGCGCACATCCTCCTCCAGGTTGCGGTGCGTGGAGGCGATGACGCGCACGTCCACCGCCACCGGCTGCCCGTCCAGCGACGGCACCTCGCGCGTCTCCAGCACGCGCAAGAGCTTGCCCTGCACGGACATGGGCAGCTCGCCCACCTCGTCCAGGAAGAGGGTGCCGCCGCGCGCCGCCTCGAAGATGCCGCGCGCGCCCTTGTCCTCGTTCTCCCCGGCGCGCAGCCCGCCGAACAGCTCGCGCTCCGCCTTCTCCTCGGAGATGAGGTTGCAGTCCACGACCTTGAAGGCGCCGTGGCGGCGCAGCGAGTGCTGGTGCACCGCCCGCGCGGCCAGCTCCTTGCCCGTGCCCGTCTCACCCTCGACGAGCAGGTTCATGTCCTCGCGAGCGATCCGGCGCAGCTCCGTGAAGACCCAGCGCATCTTCTCCGAGCTGCCCACCAGCTGCCCGAAGGACTCCGCGCCGGCGACCTCCACCTCCGTCGCGCGGGCGGCCACCTTCACCACCAGCTTCGTCTTGCCCAGCTCCACCTTGTCGCCGCTGGCGACGAAGGCCTGGATGATGCGGCGCCCGTCCAGGAACGTGCCGTTGCGGCTGCCGGTGTCGCGCAGCAGCAGCCCCTGCGGCAGCCGCTCCACCTCCAGGTGACGGCGGCTCACCGTCGGGTCGCTCAGCACCAGGTCGCCCGCGGCGTCGGAGCCCGCGCGCACCAGCGAGTCCCGGGTGGTGACCTTCTTGCCCTTGTCCGGACCGCCCACCACCTCCACCGTCCACTCGTGAAGGGGGACGCGGGTGGCCTGGGCCTCGCGCTCCGCGTGGACGGTTTCGGTGACATCCGGTCTGTCAATCATGGTCACGGACCCCTGGTCGCAACGGGGCGTGGGGGGCAAAAACACCCCTCGTCGCCCTCAATCCCGCCTCTTTAGGGGGGACTGCACACAGGGGGCAAGTGGAACAAGTAGACGCGGAAACGTCCGTTGAAGATGAAGACAGAAGGGGCCCGGCCGCCCCAACCAGGGACGTCGGGCCTGCCCTCCGGATTTCCCCCCGCCTCAGTACTTCGAGGGTGCGTCGCTCGCGGGGAACGACTCCTTGGACTGCTCGTCCACTTCGTCGTCGCCGGGGCTTCCGCCGGAGCGCACGCTCGCGTTGGTGGGGCCCTTCACCTCGCGCGTCGGCACCTCCGCGTTCGTCCTGCGCTTCGTGCTCTTGGGCTCCGCGCCCGACGTGGCCGCACGGCCCGTGCCGGCCTGCGCGTTCACCATGCGCGTGCCCAGCAGGTTCTTGGCGCGCTCGGCCAGGTTGCGCTGCTCGTCCTGCCAGTCGCGGAAGAGCTGCGCCAGCTCCTGGTCCCCCGCGGCCTCCGCGTCGCGCAGGTACTGCGCGCTCACCGACGCGCCCTTGAGCAGGTGGTAGAGCGTGCTGATGAGGTCGTGGTGTTCATCCCGGGTCCCCGTGACTTCCTGTCCGCCCGCCATGGTGTTCCTCCCGTGAAAGGGGTGAGTGCCTTGGCGAAGAAGGTAGGCACGGGGAACGCGGGTGGCGTCCGGGCACGGGGCCCGGCCGCCTGGCTGCTCAAGCGTGGAGCATGGGGTCCAGCTTGCCCTCGCGGTCGAGCGCGGCCATGTCGGAGTAGCCGCCCACGTGCGTGTCGCCGATGAAGATCTGCGGCACGGTGCGCTGACCGCCGCTCATCTCCACCAGCTTCGTGCGGGCGTCGTCGTCTCCGGTGACGTCCACCTCTTCGTAGGCCACGCCCTTGCGCTTGAGCAGGTCCTTCGCGCGCACGCAAAAGCCACAGTAGGTCGTCGTGTAGATCTTCACGGGCTTCATGGAATTCCTCCTGGCTCTCTTGATGCCAAACCTAAGGGGCCGTTGCACGGGTGGCCACGGGCCTTCCCTTGTGCCTGGTCCCTTGAAAACACGACGGCCCCCGGAACCCTGGTGGGCGCCGGAGGCCATCAAGTCCATCCCCTGGACTGCTTGGGGACGGGTGGGGCGACTACATGCCCATGCCGCCCATGCCGCCCATGCCACCCATCCCGCCCATGCCACCACCGCCGCCGCCGCCCTTGTCGTCGTCCGCCTTCGGGCGCTCGGCGACCATGGCCTCCGTGGTGAGCATCAGCGAGGCGACCGACGCCGCGTTCTGCAGCGCGGTGCGGCTCACCTTGGCCGGGTCGATGACGCCCGCGGCCAGCAGGTCCTCGTAGACGCCCGTGGCGGCGTTGAAGCCGAAGGGACCCGTGCCCTCCTTGACCTTGTTCACCACCACGCTGCCCTCCAGGCCGCCGTTGCCGACGATCTGACGCAGCGGCTCCTCGACGGAGCGACGGATGATGTCCACGCCGGACTTCTCACCGTCGGCGACCTTCAGGGTGTCCAGGGCCTTGAGGCAGCGGATGTACGCCACGCCGCCGCCAGGAACGACGCCCTCTTCCACGGCCGCGCGGGTCGCGTTGAGCGCGTCTTCCACGCGGGCCTTCTTCTCCTTCATCTCCGTCTCGGTCGCGGCGCCCACGTTGATGACGGCCACGCCGCCCACGAGCTTCGCGAGGCGCTCCTGGAGCTTCTCACGGTCGTAGTCGCTGGAGGTCTCCTCGACCTGGGCGCGGATCTGCTTCACGCGCGCCTCGATCTCCGACTGGCTGCCCGCGCCGTCGACGACCGTGGTGTTGTCCTTGTCGATGGTGACGCGCTTCGCGCGGCCCAGGTCCTGGAGCGTCAGCGTGTCCAGCTTGATGCCCAGGTCCTCGGCGATCATCCGGCCGCCGGTGAGGACCGCGATGTCCTCCAGCATGGCCTTGCGGCGGTCGCCGAAGCCCGGCGCCTTCACCGCCGCCACGTTCAGCACGCCGCGGATCTTGTTCACCACCAGGGTGGCCAGGGCCTCGCCCTCGACCTCCTCGGCGATGATCAGCAGGGGCTTACCGGCGCGCGCCACCTGCTCCAGGATGGGGAGCAGGTCCTTCATCGACGAGATCTTCTTCTCGTGGATGAGGATGAGGGGGTCGTTCAGCACGACCTCCATGCGCTCCGGATCCGTCACGAAGTACGGGGACAGGTAGCCGCGGTCGAACTGCATGCCCTCGACGACGTCCAGGGTGGTGTCCAGGCCCTTGGCCTCTTCCACCGTGATGACGCCCTCCTTGCCGACCTTCTCCATCGCGTCCGCGATGATCTGGCCGATGGTGGTGTCACCGTTCGCGGAGATGGTGCCAACCTGGGCGATCTCCTTGTTGCCCTTGGTCGGCTTCGCCAGCGTCTTCAGCTCGGCGATGATGGCGGCGACGGCCTTGTCGATGCCGCGCTTGATGTCCATCGGGTTGTGGCCCGCGGCGACCAGCTTCGCGCCCTCGCGGAAGATGGCCTGCGCCAGCACGGTGGCCGTGGTGGTGCCGTCACCCGCGACGTCAGACGTCTTGGAGGCGACCTCCTTGACCATCTGGGCGCCCATGTTCTCGAACTTGTTCTCCAGTTCGATTTCCTTCGCCACCGTCACGCCGTCCTTCGTGATGGTGGGGGAGCCGAAGCTCTTCTCGATGACGACGTTGCGGCCCTTGGGCCCCAGGGTCACCTTGACCGCGTCGGCCAGGATGTTCACGCCGCGCAGGATCGCGTCACGCGCGCGCACTTCGAAAATGATGTCTTTCGCCATGGTCTGAAACCTCTAGAAGTTGTGAGTGGGAAGACGAACGGCGGGCTTCACTTCTCGATGATGCCCAGCACGTCCTCTTCGCGGAGGATCAGGTGATCCTCGCCGTCCAGCTTGATCTCCGTGCCCGCGTACTTGCTGAAGAGGATGGTGTCGCCGGCCTTGATGTCCATGGCGCGCACCTTGCCGTCCTCCAGCACCTTGCCGTTACCGACGGCGATCACCTTGCCCTCGAGCGGCTTCTCCTTCGCCGTGTCGGGGATGAAGAGGCCGCCCTTGGTCTTGTTCTCCTCGGCGACGCGCTTGATGATGAGCCGATCCTGCAGGGGACGAATCTTCATGGCTTGCTCCTGTGAATCGCGGCTGCCGGAGGCGGACGGAAGGTCCGGACCGGGATGCCGCAGGGGTGATTGAAAGGTCCTGTGGGCCCCGGCGTTGGCACTCGCACCTACTGAGTGCTAACGCCCAGGCGCGGCGGATAATAACCAGGGACTTCACCTCGTCAAGCGACGTCGGGACATCTGTCCGGATGCCGCTAAACTCCCGTCCTGATTGGGCTTTTCCGAAAAACATTCCCACCTGTCACACCTGCCCGCCAGGCCGTGTGGGGTGTCCGGACGTTGGCACTCGCCCCGGGCGAGTGCCAGCGTAAGTGCTTGATAAGACTTGGGTCTGTTTTGCTAACGCCTTGCGACATGGCTACGCTTGTCGGAAGCGTGTCCTGGAAGGTCCGGGCGCCGGCCCGGAGGCCTTTCAGGCTTCATCCGGGAGGTGTGCTCGATGAGCGGACTGGTGACGTCCTCTTCCTCGCTGAAGGAGTTCTTCCGGGAGCTCCTCTTGGAGGTCGCGGCCCGGCAGCGGGTGGCGCTGGGCGAGTCCACCGAGTTCTACCTGGTGAACCTGCTGGCGGAGTTCGCGGCCACGGACAAGCTGTTCGTCCGTGACGCGGAGGGCCGGCGGGACCACGAGCCGCTGGCGGAGCTGTACCACCGCTCGCTGCAGCAGGAGCGCGAGGAGCGCATCCGCACGCTGCGGCGGCTGGGCGACGTGTCGCTCTACAAGGTCGGCTTCTTCTCCGGCGCGCTGCAGCAGGGGATGGTGGGTCCGGACTACTACATCCAGATGGGCGGCGCGGCCTACGGGCAGGTGGCGGAGCTGGTGCCCGCGGGCGGCTTCACCGGCGTGTACCGCGAGCTGTGCGACAAGTTCCGCTCGCTCGCGGAAGTGCTGGAGGAGATCAGCGCGCGCGGCCTGGTGAGCGCGGGGCCCGCGGGAGCGCTGCGCGTCTACGAGTCCTGGGTGCGCACGGGCAACGACAAGCTGGAACGCGTGCTGGTGGACGCGGGCTGGATCCCGCGCAAGGGGCCACTTGCCAACTGACGCCGGGGACTTCCCGCTCGTGGGGCGCCTCCAGGCCCACCTGGAGGCCATCTACGGCTTCAAATGCGAGGCCCGCGCGGAGGCCTTCGTGGTCGTGGACGCGGAGGTCGCCGCGCTCCTGGGCGGCACCGGGCGCGCGCCGGAGGAGCTGCTGGTGCTGGAGGCCCGAGGCGAACTGGAGGTGGCGCTCTACCTGGACCCCGGCCTGCGCGAGCGCATGGAGCGCTACGCGAGCAGCCCCCTGGGCTCCGTGCTGGAGGGCGACCTGGACGGGTACTGCCAGGTGACCGAAGGGGTCAGCCACTTCCTCTACGTCGCGCACACGGCGCACTATGAGCGCACGGTGTCGCTGCTGGAGCTGGAGGCCCAGGCGGAGGTGGACAAGTTCGTCGTGTGCCTCATGCACCGCTGGGGCGAGGGCGTGGCCGGGTGGGCGCGGGAGCTGTTGGGGCGCCTCTTCGACCAGGTCGCGTACCAGCCCCTGCTGTCCGTGGAGGAGCGCTGGCGCTACGAGGAGGCGAACCGGCTGTCCCGGCGCTTCTGCGCGCGGCTCATGGGGCACGTCCTGAGCCGGCGGTTGGACCGGCTCCTCGGCGACCTGCGTTATGCCTACCGGTTGGGGGCGGAGGCCAAGCTGCGCCACTTCGCGCACGGCGGTTGAGGGTCCCGGCCGCCGCCTGCATCGGGTAGGGTGGAGGCATGCCGCGCGAGGCGTCCTCAGGAGGCATTGTCATCCGCTTCCAGGACGGGGCCTGGGAGGTCGCCGTCATCCGTCCGCACGGGCGTCACCTGTGGGCGCTGCCCAAGGGCCACGTGGACCCCGGCGAGACGCCGGAGCAGACCGCGCGGCGCGAGGTGAAGGAGGAGACGGGCCTCACCGCAGTGGCGCTGCTCGCGCCCCTGGGGGAGATCCGCTACGTCTACCAGTTCCGGGGGCAGCGCATCTTCAAGCGCGTCCACTTCTTCCTCTTCCGCTACGAGGCGGGAGAGCTGGGGCCGCTGCCGGGGCCGCGCGTGGAGGTGGACGAGGTGCGCTGGATGCCGCTCGAGGGGCTGATTCCGGCGCTGGGCTACAAGGGTGAGAAGGCCGTCGCCGGCCGGGCGCTGCGGTGGATGCGCGCCCAGGGCCTGGCGCCCGGGGCTCCTCCCCCCATGGAGGGGAAGGAGCCGGGGTAGGTCGGAAGGCTACTTCTTGCCTTCTTCGCCCACGTACTTGCCGGACAGCGCCTCGCGCACGTCGCGGTCGAACTTCACGCGCTGGGTGGCGACCTCGCGCAGGGCGAGCACGGGCGGCTTGTTCTTCGAGGTCTCGATGATGGGCCGGGCGCCGGCCATCAGCTGGCGCGCGCGCTTGGCGCCCAGGAGCACCAGCGCGAACCGGTTGTCCACGTAGGGAAGGCAGTCTTCAACGGTAACGCGGGCCATGGAACATCCTTCTTGGCTCTGACTGAGCCGGTGGAAGCCTCTCAACCTAAAGAGCGGGTTCGGATCAGTCAAGGAAGGATGGCGGGCCAGAAGCTCCACCGGGGGCCTGGCCAGGCACCGCCTCCCTGCCCGCCCTCCAC
>NZ_RAWQ01000237.1:0-15466 GCF_003668965.1 Corallococcus sp. AB030 | reverse complement strand
CCCTGGAATGTGCCGACCCGGACCGCCGAGGCGGCGCTCGTCGCGGTGGGCACGCTGGGCTGGGACTCGGCTTCGCGGTGGGACGCGCAGGGGGCGGGGGAGGTGGCCCGCGTGCTGCTGCTGAATGCGCTGTTGCCGGAGCCCACGTCCGCGGGCCGGGGGGCGCTGGTGGGCGCGGCTGGACGCGTGCTGTCGTCCGTGGAGACCGCCCGGCTCGTGTTCTCGCGGGATGCCAGCGCGGCGGAAGTGGTGCGGGCGCGGCTGGCATAGCGGGGGCTCGCGCTCGCCTCGCGTCTGCGTTACAGCGGGCGTGGGAGGCGGACGCTGGTGGCTGAGACGCGGGTGCCGTTGACGGTGATCGCTGGACCCACGGCGTCGGGGAAGACGGCGTTGGCCATCGCCTGGGCTCGCGACGCGGGCGGGGAGATCGTCAGCGCGGACTCGCAGCAGGTGTACCGCGCCTTCGACATCGGCACCGCGAAGCCGTCCGCCGAGGAGCTGGCCGCCGTGCCGCACCACCTGGTCTCCTGCGTGGATCCGCTCGAGCCCTTCTCCGCCGCCGAGTACCAACGCCGCGCGGACGCGGCCATCGCGGACATCGCCTCGCGGGGCCGGCCGGTGTTCATCGTCGGCGGCACCGGCCTGTACCTGCGCATCCTGCTGCACGGCGTGGTGGACGCGCCCGGCGCCCTGCCTTCGCTGCGCGCGGAGCTGGAGACGCTCGCGGCGGAGCAGGGGAGGGAGGCCGTGCACCGCCGGCTGGCCGAGGTGGATCCGGAGACCGCGGCGAAGCTGCCCCCCCAGGACCTGGTGCGCGTCGTCCGCGCCCTGGAGATCCACGCGCAGACAGGCGTGCCCGCGTCCGAGTTCCGCCGCGCCCATGCCTTCGCGCCGGACCGCTATCCCTTCCAGCTCTACGTGCTCGACCCGCCGCGCGAGTCCCTCTACGCCGCCATCAACGCGCGCACGGAGGCGCTCTTCTCCCGGGGGCTCGTGGAGGAGACACGGGCCTTGTTGGAGCAGGGCTACGCCGACGCGGCACCCATGCGCAGCGTCGGCTACGTGCAGGCCCGCGCCGTGGTGGAGGGGCGGATGACCCGCGAAGAGGCCATCGCCGACACCGCGCAGGAGACCCGGCGCTACGCCAAGCGGCAACTCACCTGGTTCCGCAAGGAGCCCGGCGCGATGTTCCTGTCGCCACCGTACGCTCGTCCTGCCCTCTAGGCGCGGCAGGCCGCCCTGGCCCCTGCTCGCCGTTCCGCCTCATTTCGTCCCGCGGCGCAGATTGTTCGCGCCCGGTCGCGCGCCCATCTTCCACGAGGAAGCGCTACCCCCACCACGTCCACTCCCGGACCGACAGGCGGCCGAGGGCCCGAGGCGGGCAGCCATCACCGTGGAGATCGCCATGCGAACGAACGTTGAACGCGCGCCGGAGACCCGGCCGGACCGTCCCCCCCGGGGAGCCTCCGCCATGTGGGGCGGCCCCTTCCTCCTGGGCCTGCTGACGGCGATCGCGGGGGTCGTGCTGCTGGGCGCCACGTTCTTCACCAGCATGGTCACCGTCTTCTTCGTGGGAATGATGCTGGTGATTGGCGGCGTCCTGGAGATCGCAGCGGCGGTCCGCTCACGCAGCGAAAGCCGGAGCGCCTTCTGGTCTTTCATGCTCGGCGGCGTCCTCACCACCGTGGTCGGCATCCTCACCGTCATGTACCCGGCCGCGGGGCTGGCGTCCCTCACGCTGCTGATCGCCGGCTACTTCTTCGCCAGCGGCCTCTTCCACGTCATCACCTCCGTCATGGACCGCTACTTCCAATGGGGATGGGACCTGGCCTACGGCCTCATCTCCCTGGTCCTGGGCCTCAGCGTGATGGCCAGATGGCCCGCGTCCTCCGTGTGGCTCGTGGGCACGATGGTGGGGCTCGCCGTCTTCTTCCGAGGCATCTCGATGATGTCCGGCTCGCTCATCCTGCGGCGGGGACTGCATCGCGTGGAGGCTTGAGCACCAGGGTGACACCCTCTGGCGCTCATTCACTTTGGGTGAAGTAAGGATATCGGCGGGTGAAGTCTCGGCCAGGGGGACCGGCGCCGGTGCTCGGCGCCGGACCGGGTCGCGGCCTACTTCGTCTTCTTGTGCGCGTCGTCGAACTGGTCAGAGAACTGATCTCGCGACACGTGCTTCAGGTCGCCCTTGGCGTCCGGGCGCTCCAGCGAGAAGTCGTGGATGGTGCCGCGCACCAGGTACTCCTGATCCCGCGCGGAGTTCATGCTCGCGCGCTCGCGGTAGGTGAAGCTGGGCTTCGTCGGATCCACGCCGACGTCCGCGAGGATCGGCCGCTCGTGGGGCTCCGGCTGCCACACTGGCGTGCCGGGCTGGCTGCGGTTCACGGCCGTCTCGTCCAGGCCCGGATGCGTGGACGTGCGGATGTCCCGCTGGATGTCGAACTGATCGAAGACGTCCCCGCCCTTCGCGTCGCGCGCCGGGTTGTGGACGATGCGGCTCTGGCCGTAGTCCGGGTTGTCCACGAGCTTCTTCTCCGTGGCCTGGCCATCCACGCCCACGGGCACGCCGCTGAAGGACGTGAAGGGCGAGTGGGCCTTCGTCTCCTTCGCGCCGTCCACGTGCGCGGTCAGCGTCACCGTGCGGTCCTTCGCGTCCACCGGCTGCAGCTTGCCGTCGCGGTCGATGGCCGACTTCGGCGTGTCGTACTTCGGCTGGACCTCGTTGAAGGGGAAGTTGTCCCGGCGGGTCAGCTCCACTTCCGGCCGGATGCGCGGCGCGAACTGGTTGTTGCCGCCGTCACGCCGATCCTCGACGTCCATGATGTCGCTCATGATGTCGTGCTGCTGGAACTTGATCCGGTTCTGCTCGGCGCGGAGCTTGAGCGCCTGATCCTCCTGCGAGGGAACCTTCGTGGAGAACGAACGGGTGAACTCCGGCGCGTGCTTGAGCAACCGGGACGACGTCTGACCGGCGCGAAAGAGCTTCGAGGCGAGCATGAGGGATTCCCTTTTGATGGAGCATGAAGTGCGAAGCTTCATGCGTTTGTAGGGATTATCCCGTCAGCGTGATTGTGGTTGCGTGAAGGCAGGTGTCAGGACGCAAAACGGTCTTCGCCGAAGGTTTCCGCGACCGAGGGGCGGATGACGTCGCGCAGCGAGCCGAGCGGGTCCGGCACGCGGCCGGTGAGCTGGCACAGGAGGCGGTCCGGGTTCACCGGCTTGGGCAGGAAGGCCTCCGCCCCCGCGTCGAGCGCGCGCTGACGCACGTGCGGACGGTTGAGGCCGCTCATCACCAGCACTCGCGTGTCGCGGGTGAGCGGGTGCTGCTTGAGGCCTTCACACAGACGCAGGCCGTCCACCCAGTGCAGCACCACGTCCAACAGGATGGCGGTGGGCGGACGGCGCGCCACCGCGCAGAACAACGCCAGCTCGTCCGCGAAGGACACCACGCGCGCGCCGGTGCTCTCCAACAGCAGCGTGAGCGCCTCGCGCGTGTCCGCGTCGTCGTCCACCACGTAGTAGAGGTCCGGCTCCACCTCCGGCACCAGCGTGGGCACGGGCTCGATGGGCGTGCGCAGCCACGAGCCCACCACTTCCCGCACGCCCGACCAGCGCGCCGCGGACAAGAGACCCAGCGGAGTAGGGGAGCTCAACCCCAGCACGCCACCGCCGTACACGCCGCCCGCCGTGTGCTTCGCGCGCGCCGCGACAAACGCCGCCGGAGCCCGCTTGCCCGCGCGGCGCAGCCACGTGAGGGAGCGCGCTCCCGCCGCCGCGTCCTCCATCAGCTCGCCCAGTCCGTCGCGCACGTAACGGCGCTCCAGCGACGGTGCGTCCAGCCCGCCATCCAGCAGCGCCACCGCGGCGCGGCTGCACGACGCCAGCGTCTCCGACAGGCCCACCTGCAGCGGGTGTCCGAAGGCCGCGGGGCCCACCACCAGCTGCCCGGGCGCCACCAGCGTGCGGCCGGGGCCGAAGGGCAGGCGCGTCGTCTCCAGGGTGGTCAGCTCGAAGCCCTCATCGAGCAGGCCATCGCGCGCGGCCATCATCAACACCTGGCACAGGTCCGCGGGCGTCACCGCCGCGCCAAAGGCCAGCGCGTACACGGACGACGCGCCCGGGATGAGGAACAGCGCATCCACGGAAGGCAGCGGCGCGACCCACAGCCGCGCCACCGGCGCCAGGTCCCGGCCCGGCATCCCACCCTGGATGCGTGCCTGCACCGCCGGCATGGACGGCGCCGGCTTGAAGCCCTTGAAGAAGGCGTCACCCAAGAGCGGCCCCGCGCCCGCGGCCAGCGCCACCGCGTGGAAGCGCTCGCCGCTGCCCTGCGCGCGGACGACCAGGGGGCCCGCGTTGCGCACCGCCGTGGGCGCGTCCGGGGCGGGCGCCTGGCGCTCAACTCGCTCCACGTGGCGGTTCACGAACCGGGCGCCCTGCGCGCTGGCCGCCGTGGACAGCACGTGGCGCACCATGTCCAGGCCGCCTTCGCCCCGGGGCCAGCCATCCACGACCCAGAGGCCGCCGGCCGCGCAGGGCAACAGCTCGCGCTCGCCCTGGGAGATGATCTCCACGCCGCGCAGTTCGTGCGCGCGCCACTCCGGAGGAATCCGGCAACCCAGCGCGGCGAGCCGCGAGCGGCACTCCGGCGTGAGCAGGGCAGGGGGCGCGGTGCGCTCCTCGGTGCCTCCCGCGTAGACGCGCACGTCCAGGGCCACGCCCCGCGCACGGCCGTTGAAGAGAAGAGAGGCCGCCAGCCCCGCCCCGGCGATGCCGCCGCCGACGATCGCCACCCTCGAACCACTCGCCAGCTTGCTGGTTCCGCTCATCGCGCGCCCTCGTTCCCTTCCCGCCGTCAGTGCCGCTGCGCCGCCGGTGAGTGGACCGACTGGCCGTACACCACCACCCGGTCGCGCCCCTCCCGCTTGGCCTCGTAGAGCGCGGCGTCCGCCGCCTTCAGCAAGGCCTCCGTGCTCTCACGCGGGGAGTCGGCCGTGTGGTCCGCCACGCCCACGCTGATGCTCAACCCGAAGGGCGCCGGGCGCCCGTCACCGCGCTGCACGTTCACGCCGCGCAGCTCCGTACGCAGGCGCTCCGCGAACACCGCGGCCTCATGCGACGTCTGGTGCGGCAGCAGCACCACGAACTCGTCTCCGCCGAAGCGCGCCGCGAAGTCGGACTCGCGCAGGTTGCCCTGCATCAGCGTGGCCAGGGCCAGGATGGCGCGGTTGCCCACGTCGTGGCCCATGCCGTCGTTGATGGCCTTCAGGTGATCCAGGTCGATGACCACCACGCTCATCGCGTAGCCGTAGCGCAGGGCGCGCTTGAACTCGTCCTCCAGCCGCACCGACAGCGCCCGGAAGTTCGCCAGGCCCGTGAGCGCGTCCGTCTGCGCCAGCACCTGAAGCTTGCGCTGCTGCTCGCTCTGGCGAACCGCGCGGTCGATGCGGGCGAGCAGTTCGCGCGAGCTCGCCGGCTTGTGGATGAAGTCCACGGCGCCCATCTCCAGGCATCGCTCCAGGGTCGCTTCGTCCGCGTCCCCCGTGAGGAAGATGACCGGCACCATCTCCGTGCGCACGTCGCCCTGGAGCGTCTCCAGGACCGCCAGCCCATCCCCGGAGGGCAGGAAGCGATCCAGCAGCACCAGGTCCGGGCGGTGCTCGCGCGCCAGCTCCACGCCCGCGTCCGCGTCCGAAGCGGCCAGCACGTCGAAGCGTGGAGCGAGCAGGTCCATCAGGCCTTCGCGTACGCCGGTGTCGTCCTCGATGATGAGCAGGAGCGCGCGCTCACTGCTGCGGCCGTGCCGTTCCATGAACTGGTTCGCTCCGCTCGCCTGACCCGAAATGGCAGGCCGAAAGTCTCGGGCGCCACGCCCTTCCAGGTGCTCCCCACGCCCTTGCGCCCCACGCGCACCCGCCGCCGCCTCGTCCTGCAAGCACCCACCCACCCATCCAAACTTCACCCGAGACCTCCGGCTGCCAAGCCCGTCCGCCTCCGCGGGGGCTTTGGGAACCATCCGTTCCGATCACCCGCGTGCCCCTGCCCGAGAGCAAGCCTTGTGCCCCGCGCTTCACCCGCGGGACGGCCTCTTTTCAGGGGGTTGCATGGGGGCCGGCGAGGCAGCCAACAAGACAGCCGGAAGACGTTGCAGCGTGGAGCCCGCGCGCACGGTAGGAATTGCCGGACGCGGGTCGCTCCGGCGCCGTGCGCGGAGGTGGGGTGGAGCGGCTGATCCGTTGGGAACTCCCCGGAAGCGCGCTCAACGAGGCGCCTCGACGGGGTTGCTGCAAGCAGCGAAAGGGGGCCCTGGCGCCATTGCATTGGCGCCGGGCCGTCACTCCGCCGGGACTTCAGCGCCGGTTCGTGAACTGCACGCGGCGACCACCACCCGCGGGAGGCATCATCGGCGGCGCCTCCAGGCCGAACTGCCACCAGAGCGGCTCGTAGGGCTTCATCTTCAGGCGCTTGTCGTTCTGCAACTGAGCGAGGCTGCCCTTGAGCTTCTCGTCGGAGGGGTTCTGCTCCACGCCGCGCGCGAGCACGCGCTGGGCGCTGTCCTTGTCCTTCAGCTGGAGGAGGCACCACGCGTACGCGGCCCAGACGATGGATTCCTTCTTGCCGCTCTTCACCGCGGCCTCGAAGGAGGTCTTCATGGCGGGCACGTCATTGCGGCGGAAGTGCAGGGCGCCCTCCATGGCCTTGGCCATGTAGTTGCGGCCGCTGGCCTTCTCCAGGTGGGGCTTCGCGCCGTCCAGGTCCTTCACCATGTACTTCAGCATCCCGATCTGAGCGTGGAGCTCCGGCCCGATCAGGAACTGCCACTTGTCCCAGACGAGGCCCTGCTCCAGCGTCTTGACGGCGCGGTCCACGCGCCCCTGGGCCTCCTTCTGGTTGGCGGGCTGACCCTGGAGATCATTCTGCACCGTCGTCATCAGCGCCTGGACCCGGGTGGAGACCCGGCGGGCGAGCACGATGTAGGCAGCGAAGAAGACGATGACGCCGGGCACGATGCCGGCCCACCACGAGAAGCCGCCGGCGAACTTCACCAGCACGCCGACCGCCAGCCCGATGGCCAGGGAGATGAGGAGGTTGTACATGCGCTGCCCCTTTAGCGGTGTGCGTGGACAGCCGCAATCTTCGGATGCACACGAACCGAAGGCGCGATATACGTTCGGCCGCCTCGCTCACACCCAAGGGGCCCTCTGTCGAAATTGGTAGACGAGGCGGACTCAAAATCCGCTGCGGCTGACCCCGCGTCCCGGTTCGAGTCCGGGGAGGGCCATCTTCAAACGCAGACCCGGCGCCCGAGATGCCGTCGCTTACGGGCCGCCCGAACGTGAAAGCGCTCCCCTGTTCCCCGCGCTGGAAGATGCGATGAAGGTCCTGCTGGTCGAGGATGATCCGAGCCTCCGCGAAGGAATGGGAGAGCTGGTCTCCGAGCTGGCGGACGTGCAGGCGGTGGGCACCCTCGACGAAGCGCTGCGCGCCCTGGCGGCGGGCCGCTTCGAGCTGGTGATGACCGACATGCGCATCGCTGGGGGGCACACGGACGGCCGGGGCGTCCTGGAGGCCGCGCGCCGGCAGCGCCACCCGGTGGCCATCGTCAGCGCCGCCAGTTCGGACGAGGTCGCCCAGGTCCTGCACCCCTCGGTGCCGGACGCGCTGCTGATCAAGCCCTTCCAGGTCGACGACATCATGGAGCTGGTGGAGCGCTTCCTGACGCTCAAGCGCCAGGTGGTCGCCGCCTCCCAGGCGCCCGTGGACGGGGACTCACCGGAGTGGATTGAATTATCACCCGGAGTGAAGTGTGCCGGTTCGGCGCCGGACAGCGACCGGATGTGGATGCGGTTGGCCGCCGAAGCCGCCTTTCCCTGGAGCCGTTCCCGGTCCGCCCATGGGGTCCTCCTGTTGGAGGGCGACCTGGAGCTGGACGGCGAGCGTTATTCGGCACCGTGCTACCTGTTCCTCTCCCAGGGCGCGTCGCCCCAGGTGAAGACGTGGGCCGGTGCGCTGGCCGTGTGCGTTCCGCTGCGCGGCTAGGCAAAGAGGTCACCCGTGGACATTCCCCTCTGGCCCACGCCGCATGAGCCGTCACGTCTGGGGCGTCCGTCCCGGCGCGCGGCCACCGCGGCGGTGGAGACGCACATCGCTGTCCTCAAGGGCGAGCCGCTGAAGGCCGCGCTCGCCACCGCGCTGAGGGAGGCGGAAGGGCTGGGCGGACAGGAGCGGCGCTTCGTGGCCCTGGCGGCGCGCGAGCTGTCCCGGCACACGCGGCTGTTGGACCTGGCGGCGCGGCAGCTGGGGCATTCCCCGGGCAAGCACGCGCTCACGGAAGATACAGCGCTGGTGCGCTACACGCTCTGGCGGCGCCTCTTCTGTGGCGAGGGCTGGGCGCGCATCGGGCCGGAGGTGAAGCTGCCGGGGCCAGTGCGGCCGCGCACGCTGCATGACGCGGTGCTGGAGGGGCTGGCGACGAAGCCCCTGGCGGAGCCCGCCGCGGCGGAGGGCTCGGAGGCCATCGTCGAGCGGCTGGCCACCCGGTACTCGTTCCCTGGTTGGCTCACGCAGCGACTGGCGCAGGTGTACCCGGAGGCGACGCTCGCGGGGCTGATGGCGTCCCTGGATGAGGAGCCGTCGCTGCACTTCCGCGCGCGGCCTCCGGGCACTCGCGACGCGGTTCTGGCGGCGCTGGCGGAGGAGGGCGTGGCGGTGGAGGCGGTTCCCTGCGCTCCGGACGCGCTGCGGGTCGCGGACTCCAGCCACCGCATCTTCGAGTCACGGACCATGAAGGCCCGGCGGCTCCAGGTGCAGGACGTGGGCAGTCAGCTCATCGTCCTCGCGTGCCTGCCTCCCGGGGCGACCTTGGAGGGGCTCGCCGTGGCGGACGTGTGCGCGGGGGCTGGCGGCAAGACGCTGGGGCTCGCGGACCTGGTGGGCGCGAAGGGGAAGGTGCTCGCGGGAGACCGCTCCAAGCGGCGGCTCTCGGACGCGCGCGACCGCGTGCGCGAGTTCGGCCTGAAGCAGGTGGCGTTCCCGCACCCGGTGCCGCTGGAGGCGGTGGACGTGGTGCTGGTGGACGCGCCGTGCAGCGGCACGGGGTCCCTGGCGCGCGAGCCGGATCAGAAGTGGAAGTTGTCCGCGAAGGCCATCACGGAGTTCCAGGCCACGCAGTCCAAGCTGCTCGCGGAGGTGGCCGCGCAGGTGAAGCCCGGGGCGCGCATCGTCTACGCCACGTGCTCCGTGCTGCCGGAGGAGAACGACGCGGTGGTGGAGGGCTTCCTCCAGAAGCACCCGGGCTTCGCCCTGGAGCCGGTGGGGGAGGGCTGGGCGCCGGAGCTCCAGGTGGGCGTGGACGGTCCCTACCTGCGCGCCCTGCCTCCTCGGATCCCCGGCGGGGGCTTCTTCGCCGCCCGGCTGGTCCGCAAGGCGGGTTGACAGTCGCCGAGCCGCCACGTTACGCACGAACGACCTTCTCCTCTCCCGAGGGTGACAGCCGTGGCGGCAGATCCGAAGCAGACTGAAGTGATGCGGCAGATCAACGAAGCCTTCCAGGCGGCCGAGGCCAAGCTGGCCAAGCTGCGGGAAGCCGTCGAGCGCAACACGGAGCTGGCGCGGGCCAACGGCAAGGCGGCCTTCCTCAAGGACAAGAAGGAGGCGACCCATCGCGAGCTGGGCGAAGCCGTCTGGCAGTCCATCCAGGCAGGCCGGCTGGAGCTGCCCGGGAGCTTTGCCCGGCTGCTGCAGAACATCGCGGCGGCGGAGAAGGCGGCGGCGGACCACGCCGCGTCCCTCACCGACCTCCTTCGGGAAGGAGAAGAGGTGGCGGATCGTTTGAAGGTAAAAACCGTCGCGAAGCCGCAAAAAGTTGTGGCGTCCGGAACGAAGAAGCCGTAGAAGTCGCGCCGCCTCACGGCACGGACCGCCCCCCACGGCGGAACGGGCAGCACGCAGTAGAAGAGACGGGGCTATAGCTCAGCTGGGAGAGCGCTTGAATGGCATTCAAGAGGTCACCGGTTCGATCCCGGTTAGCTCCACACTGAATTGAGAGAGGCCCGCGAGAGAAATCTCGCGGGCCTTTCGCTTTTGGGGCCTCCGCTGGGGGCCGCATCCCGCAGGGGCCACACCCCGGCGCCTTCGCTACGGGTTCGCCGGGACGTCGCGGGGCAGCCGCACGGTGAAGGTGGTCCCCGCCTCGGCGGTGGACTCCACGGTGATGATGCCCCCGTGGGCCTCCACCAGCTTCTTCACGATGTAGAGCCCCAGGCCGATGCTCCGGCTGCTGTGGTCCACCTCGCCGCTGGGGCGCTGCAGCGGCTGGAAGAGGCGGCCCATTTGCTCCGGGGAGATGGGGGCCCCCGCGTTGTGGATGGACAGCGTCACGGTGTCGGCCGTGCCGTGGGTCTCCACCCGGATGGCGGTGTCCCGGGGGCTGTACTTCAGCGCGTTGGTCACCAGGTTCTGGGCCAGCTGCCCCAGCCGGTCCGGATCCCACGCGCCCAGGCCGCTGCCGCTCCGGCGCCGGCGGATCTCCCGGTCCGGGTGCGTGGCTTCAATCTCCTCCAGCACGCCGTCCACGATTTCGTGCAGGTCCGACGCGCGCCGCTGGATGTGCAGCCCGCCGCCCAGGCGCGCCTGGGTGAAGTCGAGCAGGTCGCGGATCATCCGGTGGGCCCGCTCCGCGGCGGACTGGATCCGGCTGACGGCCTTGGTGCTGCGCTCGTCCAGTTCCTCGCGGCGCATCAGGCTGGCGGCGCCCAGGAGGATGGCGCTCACGGGGTTGCGCAGGTCGTGGCTGACGATGCCGATGAGCTGCTGCTCGAAGTCCGCGCGCTGCTGCTGCTGGGCCTGGGCCTGGCGCAGCTCGTGGACGTCCATGGAGGTGCCCACCCACTTGGTGATCCGGCCCTCCGCGTCCCTCACGGACAGGGCGCGCACCAGGTGCCAGCGGTACAGGCCGTCCCGGTAGCGCACCCGGTGCTCGGACTGGAAGCGGTCGCCGCGCAGCAGGGCCTCCCCCCAGGCCTGGGCGCTGGAGGCAAGGTCGTCGGGATGGATGACGTGCCGGTAACCCCGGTCCAACAGCGTCTCCGCGCTCACGCCGGTCTCCTCCGTCAGCACGCCGTTCACGTAGATGACCGAGCCATCCGGGGCGGTGACGAAGACGGCCTCCGGCAGCGCCTCCGCGAGCGTGCGGAACTCCTCCTCGCTGCGGCGCAGGGCGTCCTCCGCGGCCTTGCGCAGGGTGACGTCCTGCATGGCGCCCACCATGCGGATGGCGGTCCCGGCCTCGTCGCGCACCACCCAGCCACGGTCCTCCACCTGGGCATAGGTGCCATCCGCCTTGCGGAAGCGGTACTCGGCGCGCCAGTCGCTGCCTTCGGGCGCGTCCGCGAGGGCGTGCAGGCTTTCGACGGCCTGCGCGCGGTCCTCTGGATGGACGGCGTCCGTCCACCAGTCCAGCTCGGGGGGCACCGCGTCGAGCGGGTAGCCGAAGAGCGTGTGGACGCCCTCGCTCCAGGTGAGCTGCTGGGTACTCAGGTCCAGGTCCCAGACGGCGTCCTTCGTGGCCCGGGTGGCCAGCCGGTAGCGCGTCTCCGACAGCTTGAGCGCCTGGAGCAGCTCCTCGCGTTGGGCGCGGGCCCGCGCGGCGTTCACCGTTCCCTCCAGGCGGGCCACCAGCTCGCGCACGCCGAAGGGCTTCACCAGGTAGTCGTCCGCGCCGGCGGTGAGGCCCTCCACCTTCGCCTCTTCGCCCGCGCGCGCGGACAGGAGGATGACGGGGACGTGCGCCGTGCGCGGATCCGACTTCAGCGCGCGCATGAGCCCGAAGCCGTCCAGCTCCGGCATCATCACGTCCGACAGCACCACGTCTGGTGGATGCGCCCGCACCGCGGCCAGGGCGGAGGCGCCGTCCGCCACCGACTCCACCGTGAAGCGGCCCTCCAGCGACCGCCGCACGTAGTCGCGCATGTCCGCGTTGTCGTCCGCCACGAGCACGTGCCCCCGCACGACTCCCGGGGGCGCCTCCGGGACGGGCACGGGAGCGGGCGCTTCCTCCGCGTCCGACAGCCACTGCGCCGCCTCCTGAACGAAGACCTCCGGATTCGGGGCCCGGACGGCTTCCCGCGAGGAATGCCTCAGCTGCTCGGGCGGCAGGTGCGCCGTGCCGGTGGGCAGGGACACGGTGAAGGTGCTGCCCCGGCCCAGCGTGCTCTCCACGGCGACGCGGCCGCCGTGCAGCTCCACCAGCTCCCGCACGAGCGCCAGCCCGATGCCGCTGCCTTCATGGCTTCGGCCCCGCGCGCCCTCCACCCGGTGGAAGCGGTCGAAGACGCGGGGCAGCTCGTGCGCGGGGATGCCCGTGCCCGTGTCGCTGATGGACAGCTCCACCCGGCCTTCCTGCTCGCGGAGCCGGACGGTGAGGGCGCCGTGGAAGGTGAACTTGAAGGCGTTGGAGAGGAGGTTGAGGACGACCTTCTCCCAGAGATCGCGGTCCACCCAGACGGGGGTGGACAGGGGAGGGCAGTCCACCTGGAGCCCCAGCTCCGCCTTCTTCGCCAGCGAGTCGAACGCGCTCGCGAGCCCCGCGGTGAGCGGCCCCAGGTCCGTGGGCTCGAAGGTGGCCCGCATGCGGCCCGCCTCCAGGCGGCTGAAGTCGAGCAGGCTGTTCACCAGCTTGAGCAACCGCTGGCTGTTGCGCTGGACGAGCGCCAGCCGCTCGCGGTGCGCGGGCTGTAGCGGGCGCTCCCCGTCCGCGAGCACGTCCCCCAGCGGCCCCAACATCAACGTCAGCGGCGTGCGGAACTCGTGGCTGACGTTGGAGAAGAAGGCCGTCTTCGCCCGGTCCAGCTCCTCCAGGGCCTCCGCCTGCCGCCGGGCGTCCTCATGCGCGCGGGCCCCGGCGATGGCGGCGCCCAGGCTCCCGGCGACGAGCTCCAGGAACGACTGGTACGACGCATCCGCGGGCACCCGCGGGGACATGCCCAGCACGAGCACGCCCGTGGGATTCGACTCGCCGGGGCGGGCCATGGGCAGGACGAGCGCGGAGCCCGGCTGTGGCACGCCGTCCCGCAGGGGGAGGGGACCGAAGCGGGCCGCGAGTCCCTGGACCCGCTCAGCCTGCCCGGAGCGGATCACCTGGGCCAGCGGCCAGGAGGAGGCCGCGCCCGGCTCCAGGCCCACCTCCTTGGGGCAGAAGGCGCCGTCCGCCTCCAGGCCCATGCGCCCCTCCAGCCGCGCCCGGGCGCCGTCCGCGTCCACGCGGTAGAGCAGCGCGAACGGCAGGTCCGCGGGGTTGGTGGCGAGCGCCTCCAGGCCACGCGTGGAGGCGTCGTGGACCTTGAGGCTTCCGCCCGCGCGTGAAGCCACCTCCTGCAGTGTCCGGAGGCGGCGCGCGTCCAGCACCTGGCTGGTGGTCTCCACCACCGTGTCGAGCACGCCGTTGATGGCCCCGGATTCGTCGCGGACGGGGCTGTAGGCGAAGGTGAAGTAGGTCTCCTCCAGGAAGCCGTTGCGCTCCATGAAGAGGCACTGGTTCTCCGCCATGATGGCGCGGCCCTCGCGGCGGACCTGCTCGACCCACGGACCAATCTCGTCCCAGATCTCCGTCCAGACCTCGCGCCCGGGCCGCCCCATGGCGAAGGGGTGCTTGTTGCCCAGGATGGGCAGGTAGGCGTCGTTGTAGAGCTTCACCGCGTCCGGCCCCCAGAACACCATCATGGGGAAGCCCGAGTTCAGGCAGACGCTGGCGATGGTGCGCAGGGACTGCGGCCAGGAGGACACCGGACCCAGCGGGGTCTTGGACCAGTCCATGGAGCGCATCAGGGCGCCCATCTCGCCACCTCCGGCGAGCACCTCCCGGGCCGCCGCGCGGTCGGCGTCGTCCGGCCGGGGCGCGGGTGCGTTCGCACCGTGCCCACCGGACGTCCTGGAACCGTGGCTCATCCCCGTTGCGTAATCGAAGCCCCTCTGTGGGGCCAGGGGAGGAACGTGGAGGCCGGCCGCTCCAGCGCCTGCCAGCCCGCCAGCGTTCACGGCGAAACGGTCCCGTAAGCCTGGCGCCCATCCCGCGAAGTGCCAGGCCGGGAAGGGCGCCACGCATGACCGTGCGCGGGGACTACTTGCCCGCGAAGACGTTCATCACGTCCTTGAGCAGCTTGAGCGACTCGCCATGGGGACGCTGGAAGGCGTTGCGGCCCATGATGGAGCCGAAGCCGCCACCCTGGTGGATCTGCTTGATGTCCTCCATGAGGGCGGACGTCTCCTTCGCCTCGCCGCCGGAGAAGATGACGATGCGCTTGCCGTTGAACGCGGAGCGCACCACCTCGCGCACGCGGTCCGAGAGCGTCTTGGTGGAGATGTTCGCCTTCTCGAAGGCCTTCTTCGCCTCCGCCTGCTCCAGGAAGTCCGTGGGCGGCTTCACCTTGATGATGTGCGCGCCCAGCTGCGCGCTGATCTGCGCCGCGTACGCCACCACGTCGATGGCCGTCTCGCCCTCCTTGCTCAGGGCGCCGCGCGGATAGGCCCAGAGCACCGTGGGCAGGCCGTAGGACTTGGCCTCCGCGATGATGTCGCGCAGGTCTTCGTACTGCTCGTTGCGGGCCGCGGAACCCGGGTAGATGGTGTAGCCCACCGCCGCGCAGCCCAGGCGCACCGCGTCCTTCACGGACGACGTCACCGCGGACATGGGCGCGGCCGTCTTGGCCAGCGAGTCGGAGTTGTTCACCTTCAGGATGAGGGGAATCTCACCGGCCAGCTTGCCCGCGACGGCCTCCAGGAAGCCCAGCGGCGCCGCGTACGCGTTGCAGCCGGAGTCGATGGCCAGCTGCGCGTGGTAGTCCGGATCATACCCGGCGGGGTTGGGACCGAAGGAGCGCGCGGGGCCGTGCTCGAAGCCCTGATCCACCGGCAGGATGACCAGCTTGCCCGTGCCCGCGAGCGTGCCGTGGTTCAGCAGGCGCGCCAGGTTCGTCAACGTGCCGGGATTGTCGGAGGGATACCAGGAGAGGATCTGCTTGACGCGGTCGGTGTAGGCCATGGGTTTTCCTTGAAGGAAGGCGTCGAAACTGGCGCGGGATTCTGCGGTCCTTGTCCGCGCCCACCAAGCACTGTCTGAACGGAATGTCCGCGACTGTCACGCCCTCTACGCGCCTTCCCGCGCGAGCCGACTGGAGGGAAGCCGACATCCGGACCCCCGGGAAGGTGCACAGAAATGCTGCGCCGTCGCGGGCTTCCGGATATGCCCGGCGGCACACGAGGCGGACCACAGCATGGGCAGAGAAGTCGGCAGGGTCGTCGCAGTGGCAATGATGCTCACCGGTGGCGTGGCGGGCGCGCAGATCTCGCCCACGACAGCCCCCTCGAATGCTCCTGGAACGGGGGCGCCGGGGACCGCGGCTCCCTCGCCCGGCAACCTGTCCCCGGGCACCGTGCCCACCCCTTCGCCTTGGGGCGGCCCGGGCGCGAG
>NZ_RAWQ01000236.1:0-15491 GCF_003668965.1 Corallococcus sp. AB030 | reverse complement strand
TCAAACAGCGCGTGTCGGCCAACCGGCAGTACTCGACGATGGAGCAGCACGTCGCCGCTGCCATCCGCTGGGTAGTGCGCCTTTCTCCCCAGGACGCCCTCCGCAAGGCGGGCTGCCTCGCCGAGGGCTTCTGGCTGCGCGATTTGTTAGAGAACTTCTGGCGACCTACTTAGTCAGGGCGATGGGGCCCCGGACGTAAAAAGGGGCCAACATCTCGCTTGCCACAGGGAAGAAATGATGTAGAAGGGCGGCCCCACGGGCGCGGTTGGCCCGCCGGGAACCGGGCGGCACCTGCTGTGGAGGCGTGGCCGAGCGGTTGAAGGCAGCGGTCTTGAAAACCGCAGAAGGTGAAAGCCTTCCGTAGGTTCGAATCCTACCGCCTCCGATTTTGAGCTTGAGTTTCGTGGTTCTTTGACAGAGAAGAGTTGGAGAGATGGCCGAGAGGCTGAAGGCACAGGTTTGCTAAACCTGCATACTCGCAAGGGTATCGAGGGTTCGAATCCCTCTCTCTCCGCCACTTGATGTAAAGCAGCAGCCGGAAGAAATGCTCCCTTAGCTCAGCTGGATAGAGCGTCGGACTACGAATCCGAAGGCCGGAGGTTCGAATCCTCCAGGGAGCGCCACTTCTTCTCAGGCGCGCACGTAACATGAGTGACGACATCGCTTTCATGCAGCAGGCTTTAGAGCTCGCGCGGGAAGCGGCTTCACTTGGGGAAGTACCGGTAGGTGCGGTGGCGGTGCTCGACGGAAACGTCGTGGGCATTGGATACAACCGCCGCGAATGCGACCGGAATCCCTTCGCCCACGCCGAAATGATTGCCCTCGCCGCCGCTGCGAAAGCTCGCGACGCGTGGCGACTTTCCGGGGTGACCCTCTACGTGACGCTGGAACCGTGTGCCATGTGCGCCGGTGCTCTAGTTCAGTCTCGTGTCACCCGACTCGTCTTTGGTACAATGGATCCGAAAGCGGGTGCGGTCGGCTCGCTGTACAACCTGGTGGAAGAGCCCCGGCACAACCACCGGCTTCAAGTGACAAGTGGTATCCTGGCGGACGACAGTCGCCAGCTTCTCAAGACGTTCTTCGAGCGCTTGCGCGCGAAGCGACGTGAAAACTGAATACTCTGGAGAGCTGGCCGAGTGGTCGAAGGCACCTGACTCGAAATCAGGCGTACCGGTAACGGTACCGTAGGTTCGAATCCTACGCTCTCCGCTCCATCGTGATTGGAGAGGTGGCCGAGCGGTTGAAGGCACACGCCTGGAACGCGTGCATATCTGAAAGGGTATCGTGGGTTCGAATCCCACCCTCTCCGTTGTTATTTTCGAAGTCGCAGCACTGATTTTGTGGTCGGGACAACGTGGGGGCGCGAACCCCGCCAGGTCCGGAAGGAAGCAACGGTAGCGTACTTCCGCGTGTGTCCCGGCCGTTCTGTTTCACCTGAAGCGCCGACATCCCTCCGGGGATGCCGGCGCTTCGGCTTTGCGGGCTTGCTCTCCCCTGCCCGGCTGACTGCTTCGCTTCAGTCGCGGACGAGGATGGTTTCGCGCCCCACCTCGCGGACGACGCGGAAGCCGGCGGCCTGGAGCTCCGTCAGGGCCCGGCCCTCGAAAGTGACGGCGCGGTTGAAGGCCCGGTCGTGGATGGAGGCCTGGAAGGCCGCGTCCCGGGGCCAGTCGCAGGTGCGCCAGGGGATGTTCTTGCCGATGTAGAAGAAGCCCCCGGAGCCCCACAGTCCTTCGTTGACGATGAGCAGCCCCGTCGCGTCCCCCCTCGTGGCCCGGGCGATGGCGCGGAACTGGTCCGCTCGCAGGTCGTTGGACGGGAAGCCGCGGCCATGCACGAAGCCCAGGGCCAGCGCGAGCACCGCCGCCCCATTCCTCAGGCCCTGCCGGGAGAGCGTGGAGAAGTACGCGGCCAGCTGGGACGCGGCCGCGAGCAGCGCCACCGCCAGCCCCGGGTAGAGGAAGCGCTCCTCCTTGTGGGGCGTGGCCAGGAGGACGGCGGTGTAGACGGCCGCGCAGGTGAGCGGCAGGGACAGCGCGCGAAAGCGCACCAGGGGGGCCAGCGACAAGGGTACGGCGGCCCAGGCCCAGAGGGGCACGGCCTGGAGCAGCGGCCCCCAGTAGAAGTCCGGCGGTGAGGCGCCGAACGCGGCGGCGGCCTTCCCGGAGAGGAGGTTGTAGTCCACGTAGGCCCGGAACGAGTGGAAGGGCGTGCCCCAGGTGCCCCAGTCGAGCAGGCCCAGGCCCACCGCCACCGCCGCGCCCCCCACGCAGGTGAAGGCGAGCAGGCGCCACCTCCGGGCGACGGCCAGCCACAGGAGCGCGGCGACCACGAAGAGGGCGGACGGGTAACGCGTCACCACGGCGAGCCCCAGGGCCATGCCGCCCAGGAGCCCCGCCCGGCGCACGCGTGCGTCCGCGCCGGTGTCCGGCCGGTCCAGGGCCTCCATGGCCACGAGGAGGAAGGACGCGGAGAAGGACTCGGACAGGGTGCGTCCGGCGAAGAGGAGCACTGGCGCGCTCAGCCCTACAAGCAGCACCGCGAGCGCCCCACCCCACGGGCCCGCCCTGCGCTCCGCGAAGCGGTAGACGGCCCACAGGCTCCAGGCGTGCAGGGCGAATTGGGGCAGCGCCACCACGCCCCGGTAGACGCGCGGATCGGTGACGCCGAACCCGTGCGCCACCTTGAGGAAGGCGGCCAGCACGCCGGGGACAGCCCAGTTGCGCAGGCCCTCGCGCCACTCCCAGGCCAGCACGCCGTAGCCGTGCACGCGCCAGTACGCGGGCTCCAGCGCCTGGAACACCTCGTCCGGATGGATGCGCCCCAATTCGCTCACCGCGAGGGCGCACGGCACCAGCGCCACCGCGAGGAGCCCCAGCACGCGCAAGCCCACGGGCAGCCCCGCCTGGACGGGGGCCGGGACTTCCAGCGGAGCCTGAGGGAGGACGGGGGCCGGGGGCGCGTCAGAGTTGGGGGCGTTCACGTGGCTGGCGCGACTCTTTCCGGCCCTGGCGTCCTGCGCAAGACGCACGGTGTTTGTCGAGGAGGCCGCGGCTCGGCTAGGAACGGCCTTTTCCCCAAGGAGGAAGACCATGCCAGACGTCATCGTGGTGGGTGCGGGCCACAACGGACTTGTCGCGGCGGCGATGCTCGCGCGCCGGGGCCTGTCGGTCACCGTGCTGGAAGAGAAGGACCAGGTGGGCGGCGCGTGCAAGACGGAGTACCCGTTCCGCACGGCGCCGAAGCTGGGCGTCTCCACCGGCGCGTACCTCCTGGGGCTGATGCCGCCGGAGCTGCTCCAGGAGCTCCAGTTGGAGCTGCCCCTCAAGCGCCGCGACCCGCACTACTTCCTGCCCACCATGGACAAGCGCTACCTGCTCTTCGGCTCGGATGAGCGGGAGCTGGAGCGGCAGTTCCGCGAGTTCTTCTCCGAGGCGGACTGGAACGCCCACGTCGCCATGAACACGGAGCTGGCGGCGCTGCGCGAGGACCTGGCGCCCGCGTGGCTCCTGCCGCCCGTGTCGCTGGAGGAGACGGCGGAGCGCTACGTGCGCCCGGCCCTGCGCCAGCACTTCATCCATCTGTGCCGAGGCACGGCACGCGAGTACCTGGAGCGCTTCGGCTACAAGTCCGACTTCGTGAAGGCGATGTACGCCGTCACCGACGCGTTCTCCGGCCTGGACGGTGGCTACGACACGCCGGGCACGGGCATGAACCTGCTGGTGCACAACCTCTGCCGGCTGCCGGGCAGCGGCGGCACGTGGATGATTGTCGAAGGAGGCATGGGCACCGTCACCCAGCGCATCGCGGCGCTGGCGCGCAAGCACGGCGCCCAGCTGCGCACGAACGCGAAGGTGGCGTCAGTGCGCGTGGACAGCGGCGTGGTGAAGGGCGTGGTGCTGGAGAACGGCGAGGAACTGTCCGCGAAGGTCGTGGTCTCCAACGCGGACCCGTTCCGCACGATGAAGTTGATGGACTCGGAGGCGCTGAACAAGGAGTACCGGAGCATGGTGGACGGGATGTCCTCGCCGGGCACCACTCTCAAGGTGAACCTGTGCCTCAAGTCCCTGCCCACCTTCACCTGCCTGCCGGAGGACCGGGGCCAGTTCGGGCCCACCATCCACCTGCTGCCTCAGGAGGACGACGTGCTGGGGGCGCTCGCGCACGGCTACAAGGAGGCGAAGGCCGGACGGCTGGCGGAGTTCCCCTCCATCGAGTGGTACGTGCACACCACGGTGGACCCGACCCTGAAGGACGAGGAAGGGCACCACAACTCCGCCCTCTTCGTGGAGTGGGTGCCGGAGAAGCTGGAGGGCACCACCTGGGAGAAGGAGGAGGCGCGCTACGTGAAGCACCTCTTGTCCATCTGCGACCGCTTCGCGCCCGGCACCAGCGACCTGGTGCAGGAGTACTTCGCGCTCACGCCGCCGAAGATTGAGTCCCACTTCGGCATCACCCGCGGCCACATCCACCATGTGGACAACAAGCGCGGGTTCACCGACCGGCTGCCCTATGAGACGCCGGTGCAGGGGCTCTACTTCTGCAGCGCGGGCTGCCACCCGGCGGGAAGTGTCATCGGCGCGGCGGGCCACAACGCGGCCAACGTGGTGCTACAGGCGCTCGGACGCTGAGACGGAGTGCGTCTCACGGCGGGCGGAATGGACGTTCCATGGATCCTTTTGCCCGCCGTGTTTAGATGGTTGTCCCCATGAGCTACCTCGTCCTCGCCCGCAAATGGCGCCCGCAGAAGTTCGATGACATGACCGGCCAGGAGCACGTGGTCCGGACCATCGGGAACGCCATCAAGATGGACCGGGTCGCGCACGCGTACCTGTTCTGCGGTCCTCGAGGGGTGGGCAAGACGACGGCCGCCCGCCTGCTCGCCAAGGCGCTCAACTGTGAGCAGGGCCCCACGGCGACCCCGTGCGGCACCTGCCGGGCGTGCACCGAAATCACCGCCGGCACCAGCGTGGACGTGGCGGAGATCGACGGTGCGTCCAACAACGGCGTCGAGAACGTGCGCGAGATTCGCGAGAACGCGAAGTACCTGCCGCAGCGCGACCGCCACAAGATCTACATCATCGACGAAGTCCACATGCTCTCCGGCGCGGCGTTCAACGCGCTCCTGAAGACGCTGGAGGAGCCGCCCGGTCACGTGAAGTTCATCTTCGCGACGACGGAGGCGCACAAGCTCCCGGACACCATCCTGTCACGCTGCCAGCGCCACAACTTCCGGCGCATCTCCGCGGCGCGGATGCTCCAGCGGCTGAAGGAGATCTGCCAGGCGGAAGGCGCGGGCATCTCCGAGCAGTCGCTGTCCCTGGTGGTGCGCCAGTCCGAAGGCGGCATGCGCGACGCGCTGAGCCTGTTGGATCAGATTCTCGCGTCGTGCGGTCCCAACCCCACGGACGAGGCCGTCGCGGAGGCGATGGGCGCCATCGACCGCACGGTGGTGCAGGACTTCGCGGAGGCGCTGGTCCGCAAGGACGCGAAGCGCGTGCTGGGCCGCGTGGACGAGGTGTTCAACCGGGGCCTGGACCTGAAGCGGCTGGCGGAGGAGCTGGCGCTTCAGCTGCGGCATCTCTTCGTGACGAAGTCGCTGGGTGAGGCGCCCGCGGAGCTGGCGGAGTCCGAGCAGAAGGCGCTGTTGGCGCTGGCGAAGGAAGCGGACACGGCGCAGCTGTCGCGGCTGTTCGATATCGTGCACGGCTGCATCTGGGATGTGTCGCGAGCGGCGCAGCCCCGGCTGGCGCTGGAGATGGCGCTGCTCAAGGCCATCCAGCTGTCCCCGGCCGGTTCGATTCCCGACCTGCTGGCCCGCGTGGAGCGGCTGTCCGCGGGACTTGGCGCGGAAGGCGCCGCGAAGAGCACGACCGGGGCGCCAGGAGGTCGCCCCGGTCCCGCGAACTTTCGCGTCTGAGGTCCAGGCCGAAGTCCGCGCGCCCGCGCCCGTAGCGGTGGCGCGCCCTGCCGAAGGTCCAGGTGCCTCCGCGCAGACGGGCGCCATGCCACGTCCGTTCGATGCGCAGAGTCCGTCCGTGCATGCGGAAGCTCCGTCGCGTCCGGTGCCTCCGTCCGCCTCCGTGTCGACGGGAGTCCCGCCGCGCATGGCGGACACACAGGGCCCGTCCGCCTACGAGGGGGCAACGCCGCGTCCGTTCGAAACGCAGGGTCCGTCCGTGCACGCGGAGCCCTCGTCGCGTCCGGTGCCTCCGTCCGCATCCGTGTCGACAGAGGCTCCGCCGCGCATGGCGGACACGCAGGGCCCGTCCGCGTACGCGGGGGCAACACCGCGTCCGTTCGATGCGCAGGGCCCGTCCACTCATGCGGGGGCCACCGTCCGGCCCTTCGACGACACGCGCGCTCCGGCGCACCCTGCATCACTCAGTGAGCCGGCCCCGGCCGGTGCGTCCGCAGTGGCTACACGGACGCCACCTGCCGCGCTGATGGAGGGCCTGTCCCCCGCGGCGGCCCGTCCCCTCTCCTTCCTTCGCAATGGCGGTGGCGCGAGCGGTCCCGCGCCCACGCCCGCCGCCGTGCCTTCCGCGCCGGTGGTGATGGACGACCTGTCTCCGTCCGCCGCGCGCCCGCTGTCCTTCCTGCGCAATGGCGGCGGCGCGGCTCCCGCGATGGAGACCCCTCCGGCCCCGGGCGTCGTCATGGACGGCCTGTCCCCGTCCGCGGCCCGCCCCCTCTCCTTCCTCCGCAACGGCGGCGCCCAGCCCCCGGCTCCCGCCCCTGAGCCCACGCCCGCGGCTCGCGCGCCCGAACCCGCCACGCCCACCGTGCGCATCACCAACATGCGCAAGCCGGAGCCCGTGGCTCCGCTCGAACCTCCGCCCCTCGGCGACGAGGACGTGGACGAGCGCATGTTCCCGGAAGAGGGCTCCGCCGAAGGCTGTGCCTCCGGCGAGTGCATCCCCGTCGCGGAGCCCGCCGCCCCGGAACCGGAGCCGCCGGAACCCGAGCCGCCGCCCGCGATGGCGCCCGTCGCCACCGGCCGCGACAACCCCAACCGCTCCCTGCCCGAGCGCTGGCGCGCCGCCGTGGAGACCGTGAAGTCCACGTCCGTGCGCCACGGCACGGCGCTCGCCAACGGCCGCCTCCAGTCCATGAAGGCGGGCGAAATCATCCTGGGCTTCCCGCCCACCGCCGCCTTCCACAAGGCCGCCGTGGTGTCGCCCGGGGGCAAGGCCACCGTGGACGCGGCGCTGGCCTCGCACTTCGGCCGGGCCGTGAAGCTCACCATCACGGACGTGCCCCAGACCCATGACGCCCTCCCGGGCGGAATGGGGCAGAGCCTCTCCGAACAGGACACCCAGACCCGCAATACCCACGAGAAGAGCACCGAGGGCAAGGTGCGCTCCCACGCGTCCGTGCGGGCCATCCTCAAGATGCTGGGCGGCGAAATCGAACACATCCAGGTCTACGAGCCCGAGCGGCCACCGGCCAACCTCCCGGACGTGCCCGCCGCTCCTGATGACTGACAACGCCGCGCGGCCCCGCTAGGGTGCGCGGCAACGTCCCTGCTCCGAGCGGCGCCATGACGGCCCGCGCTCCCACGACCGGGGACCGAGGAAGCACATGCCCGGCATCGACCTGAACTACTTCATCCGGCAGGCGAACAAGCTCACCGAGAAGATCGAGGAGCGGAAGAAGCAGCTGGCGGAAGAGACCGTCGAGGCGAAGTCCGGCGAGGGCCTCGTGACGGTCGTCGCCAACTGCGTGCAGGAGATCCGCAGCATCAAGATCGACAAGAGCGCCATCGACCCCAACGACCCGGGGATGCTCGAGGACCTCGTCACCGCCGCCGTGAACGCTGCCCTGGCGAACAGCCGTCAGCACATGAACGCCGAGCTGGCGAAGATCTCCGGCGGCGTGAAGATCCCCGGCATTAATTAAAGACGGATGACGCCCGATCCGCTGAATCGCCTGGTCGCCCAGCTCGCGAAGCTGCCGGGCATTGGTGAGAAGACCGCCCAGCGCCTCGCGTTCCACATCCTGCGGGCGCCGGGCGAGTTCGCCGTCGACCTCTCACAGGCCATCCGCGAGGTGAAGGAGAAGGTGCACCTGTGCGTGCGCTGTTTCTCCCTCACCGACTCGGAGCTGTGCGGCTTCTGTCGTGACAACCGCCGCGACGAGCGCGCCCTGTGCGTGGTGGAGACGTACTCCGACTTGATGGCGCTGGAGCGCACCCGCGAGTTCAAGGGCCGCTACCACGTGCTGCACGGCGTGCTGTCCCCGCTGGAAGGCGTGGGCCCGGAGCAACTGCGCATCAAGGAGCTGCTGCTGCGCCTCAACGACAGCCGGGTGGAGGAGATCATCCTCGCCACCAACCCGGACATCGAGGGTGAAGCCACCGCGCTCTACCTCACGCGGCTGCTCAAGCCGATGGGCTTGCGGGTGACGCGCATCGCGCAGGGCCTGCCCATGGGCGGCGACCTGGAGTTCGCGGACCAGGCCACGCTCGCCAAGGCGCTGTCCGCCCGCCGCGACCTGTGACGGTGCTGGTCCGTCCCGCGCGCTGAACGCGGGACGGAGAAGACGCCGCACCGGCTACTGCGTCACCTTCCACGAGAACGGCATCAGCACGGTGACTTCCTGGTCGCGGTGCACCGGGAAGCGCAGGCTCTGGGCCTGCGTCTCCAGGCAGCGGCCCACGTCCGTGGACGCCAGCGGCCCGCGCGTGCCCGCGCGCACCTTGCCCGAGGACACGATGGTGAGCTCCACCTGCACCTCGCCCGAGGCCGCCGGCAGGTCGGACTTGTAGCGCTCGAAGCAACCGGTGATTTTCGAGCGGCCGCCGGACACCACGCGCTGGATGTCGTCGATGCCCAGCGACACGGGCTCCTTCGCCGCCGGCTTCTTCACGACCTTGCGGTGGGACGGGTCCTCCGCCCCGTCATCCACGTGGGGCGAATCCGTCACGGACGTCGCCACCGCGTCACCGCCCGGCGTGCCGTCCTGCACGGTGCCCTGAACATCTCCGGGCGTGGTCCCTTCAGGCACCTGGGCCGGTGCACCCTGCCCCTGCGTGCCCGCGGGATTCCCATTCGCCACGGGCGCGACGGCCGGCTGTGCCGGAGGCGGAGGCGTGACGTGGGTCGCGGTGCCACCAGGCCGCGCGACGACGAACGCCACGCCCGCGGCCACCAGCCCCAGGCCGCCCACCAGTCCCAGGACCCAACGCCGGGACGCGGGCTTCACCGGAGGCGCGCTCGGCACGACCTCCGGCTCGGGAGCCTGCGCCTGCACGGGGGCCGTCTTGTTCTGCGCGGTCAGTGCCCTCACGCCCGTGCTGCTCGGGCGGGACACCTGATGCCCGTACGTGTTCGTCCCAGCACCGGCGACGGGCGGCGAGATGGCCGCGAACTCAGGGTCCGTCGGACGCGCGGCGGTGAGCGTGGCCATCGTGGGGATGCGCGTCTTCTCCGTGACGCGCTCCTCGCCGAAGTGGTTGCGCAGGAACGTGCCCAGCGTGGGGGCGCTCGCGGCTCCGCCCTGGAACTCCGCCGCGAAGCTCTCCAGCGCATCCGCGAACTCGTCCGACGTCGCGTACCGGTCCTCCGGCTTGAACGCCATGGCCTTGAGGATGATGGCCTCCAGGCCCTCCGGCAGGTCCGCCCTCAGCGCGCGCGGCTTCTCGAACTCGCCCTGCAACAGCGCGTTGAGCACCGCCAGGTCGTTCTCACGGGAGAAGGGCCGCACGTGCGTGACGGCCTCGTAGAGGCTGACTCCCAGGGAGAAGACGTCCGCGCGGTGGTCGACCTCCTTCCCCTGCGCCTGCTCCGGCGCCATGTAGATGTACTTGCCCTTCACCACGCCCGTGCGCGTCTGCACCAGGCGCGACTCGGCCTTGGCGATGCCGAAGTCCAGCACCTTCACCTGGCCCTGGTACGTCACGTACAGGTTGGACGGCGACACGTCCCGGTGCACCACGTGCAGCGGCTGGCCCTGCTCGTTGGTGAAGGTGTGCGCGAAGTGCAGGCCCCGCGCCGCGTCGATGAGCACCCGCATCACCACCGGCAGCGGCACGTACTGGCGGCGCCGGCCCGCGAGCCGCAGCGTCGTGGAGAAGTCCTCGCCCGCGAGGTACTCCATGCAGATGTAGTAGCAGCCGTCCGTGAAGCCCAGCTCGTGGATCTGCACGATGTGCGGATGCGACAGCTTCGCCGCGAGCCGCGCCTCGTCGCGGAACATCTCCACGAAGTCGGGGATGGCCGACAGTGCCGGCAGCATCCGCTTGAGCACCACGTTGCGCTCGAAGCCGTCCGCGCCCAGCAGCTTGGCGAGGAAGATCTCCGCCATGCCACCCTCTGCCAGCTTGCGCACGAGCACGTACTGCCCATACGGCTGGAGGAGCGTCGCGGTGGAGGCGCCGGCGGGATCCGGAATGGGAACGGGGGTCTGTGCCATCCCTCAAGGTCCTCGCGGTTTCAGGGTGCGCACCGTGAGTACGTCCGGGGCACCGGGACGCGTCATCTTAAACACCAGCAGGGGGGGCAGTCCCATGGGGGCCACCCAAGTATCGAAGCGGTGCTTGGCGTCCAAGGGCACGGCCCGTCCGTTGATGGACAGGCGGGCATCCACGGGCGCCACACCTGAAGCCCGTACCTTCTCCGCCGCCGGCACACCCTGGCGCGGGCTGTCCACCACCAGCCCCACCACCGAGTTGTCATAGACGAGCTCCAGCTTGTTCATCCGCCCGCCCTTGAGGGCCGCGCCCGCCTGCGACAGCGGCGTGACGGACCACAGGTAGCTGCCCTCGCCCAGCTGTCCCGCCTCCAGCGCCGCGCGCGTCTCCGACACCGTGCGCTGCACCACCGGCGTCGCCAGCGAGCCCGCCTTGTACACCGCCACGCGATAGCTACGGGCCTGCGGTTCCTCGCCGTAGGTGAACGTCACGGCTGGGGGCTTGTCCTGGTAGAAGATGGTCGTCTTCTCCGGCCCCTCCGGCACCACGTTGCGCGCGCGCGCCAGCGAGCTGGTGGGGGACTCCGGAGCGAAGTGGACGCTGCCCGCCGCTACCTGCGTGCCGTCCTCCTTGCGCGCCCGCCAGTACAGCGTGCCCCTCGCCAGCGCGGAGACGTTGACGGAAGCGCGGTGCACGCGGCCCCAGAGCACCGGGCGCTTGAAGGCCGCGTCCTGCGCCGCTTCGACCACCGCGTCGCCCTCGCCCGTCCAGGTGAGCGCCACCTCCGAAAGGCCCCGGTGGAAGACCTCCGTGCCTTCGCCCGGGCCCACCGCGACCGCCGCCTCCTCCAGCGGCTCCACCTTCGCGCTGCCGTCCTTGCTCACGGTGGCGCGCTCACCCGCGCGCAGCTCCTGCCGCGCCTCGCCCCGCCGCAGCGTCACGTCGCCCGTGTGCGCCGCCACCTGCATGCCGTCGCCGGTGCGGCGGATCTCCAGCCTCGCGCCACCGCCGGACTCCACCGTCATCTCCGGCAGCACCACGCGGCTCTCTCGCCCCATGGACAGCTGCACGGCCAGGAGGCCCTGGAGCAGGTTGACGCGCGCCTCGTCGACGGTGCCCTGCTGTCCCGCGCTCTCCAGCACCGCCTCCGCGCCTGGAGCGAGCGTCAGCACGGTGCCGCTGTCCTTGAGGGACAGCACCGCCTCGCCGCCCTTCGTCCGCACGCCGTCGCCAAAGGCCAGCACCTCGCCCTCGCGGCGCACCTTGCGCCAGCGGCCCGTGTCCTTCGCCTTCACCTCCGCGACACCCGAGGTCGCGCGCACCGTCACCGGGATGGGCGCCAGCTCCACGACTCGCGGGGCCGCGGGCGTCACCTGCGCGCGCTCGCGGGTCAGGTCCACCGCGTCGCCCTGCGCCGCGCGCAGCGTCTTGCCGTCCTTGGAGACCAGCTCGATGGCGCCCAGCTTCACCTCCACCCGCGCGGAGTCCGCCGCCACCGCGACCTTCACCTCCGACGGATCCGGCCCCACGCGCGTGAGGCCGAAGGGGGTGAGGATGTTCAACGTCACCTTGGGGCCCGCGCTGTCCGCCTTCCTGCCCGCGGGCACGCGCGACAACACGATGCCGCGCTCCACCTTCATCACGATGCCAGACGAATCCGAGCCCAGCGCGAACCGGCCCTCGCTGCCCACCTCCACCGTCCGGTCGCCCGGGAAGCGCACCGTCGCGGATCCGCTCTCACCGGTCTCCACCGCGTCGCCCGCGAGCAGCGGTCCCTCCACCGCGGGGCCCACCTTGCCGCCGCGCTCCAGGCGCACGTCGCCGGACAGCCCTTCCAGGCGGCCAATGGGAACGACGGCCCCCGCGTCCACCTCCACCCCTGGCGGAGGTTTCGGCGCCCCCTCGCGTTCACACCCCGAGCAGCCGGAGAGGAGGACGAGCAGCGACAGCGCCAGGATGCGGACAGGACTCACTGAAACCTCGACGACGACAGACGGGCGCGTCGCGGCACTTCCGCGCGACTCACCGGCCCCTCGGGAACAAATCAACGTTGAGAATGGCCTGCTCGCCTTCGCGCACGGTGACCATCTTCGTCTGGGTCACGTGCCCGGCCGCGGACAGGGTGATGCGGTACGTGCCGCCGCGGACGCGTGCGGTGAAGGTGCCGCTCTTGTCCGTGCGCGTGCGCACCTTCGCCTGGGCAATGGTCACCGTCGCCACCAGCGGCTGGCCGTTGCGCGCGCTGCGCACCTGGCCCACCAGCGTGGCCAGCTCGCCCTTGCGGTCCTGCGACAGCACCACCACCAGCTCCGACGTCTGCCCCGCCACCACCACCGCGGCTTCTTCCGTGGCGCGGAAGCCCGGCGCGGACATCGACACGGCCACGGGCCCGGGCTCCAGTCCCTCCAGCAGCAGTTCGCCCGCCTTGTTCGTGCGCAGCTGCGCCTTGCCCGAAACCACCTGCACGTCCGCGACCGGCGCGCTGTCCTTGCCCTGGACCACCTTCAGCTTGAGGGAGCCCGTCTTCGGCGCCTTGTTGTGGAGCCGGATCTCCAGGTCGGGGTTCTCGACGAAGTTGACGGTGGTGCGTTCCGTCGCGGAGTCGTAGCCCTCCAGGCTCACCTGCGCGGATTGCTCGCCGGTGGGAAGATTCACCATCACCCGCCCCTGCGCGTCCGTCACTTTCTCCTCGGTCGTCCCCGGTTGCAGCAAGGAGGGCACGCGCACCCGCGCACCCACGAGAGGTGCCCCCGTGTCCGCGTCCACCACCTGGATGGGGACATATCCATGCACCGGGCACTCGATGATTCGCGGCCCCGGGCCCAGCGCGACCTCGAAGCCCAGGCCGATGCGGCGCATCCGCTGCTCGGAGCGCAGGCCGCTGGCCTCCAGCTCCATCGTGTCGTGCGCCTGCTGCACGTCCAGGAGCACGCGCCCCGTCCAGCCGTCCCGGCGCACCACCGGATACGAGAGCGCCGCGCCCACCACATAGCCGGACGACGACGCCTTGAGCCCATCCGCCGCGTGCGCGGACAACGTCAGAGGCACCTCGCCCCGCGCCTCCAACTGAAGCTCCGCCGGCAGCGCCACCAGCACCCGACCTGAAATCAGCGCCGCGTGCCGCACGCCCCGCTGCAACACCGGCGCGTAGGTGAACCCACCGAACAGCGGCAGCTGCGCGAAGCCGTAGCCCGCTCCCAGCTCCAGCCGCACCGGCCCGAGCGACAGTCGCCCGCGAGGCCCCAGCGAGCCGCGCACCAGGCTGCCGCCCGTCACGCGCGACGACGCGTCCCGCAGTTCGAAGCCCTCGCGCTGGAGATCCACCTGGCCGCCCAGGTACTCCCCCGCCCAGCCCATCAACGTCAGCGCCACGTCGTTCGGCGTCAGACCGCTGTAGGTGAGCCCGGGCCCTACATCCACCTGCTCACCCTGGCGGGACGACAGGCCGTAGCGGAAGCGCAACGAGGCGCGCTCGGACTCGGGGGCCTGCGCACGGGCGGCCCCGGTACAGGCGAGCACCAGGACGAGGACGACGAGGCGCGGAAGGATGTCGGTGAGGGGGCTCGGGCGGCGCAAGGCCCGGGAGAGTATAGAGAAGAGGGGCAGGTGTCCCAACCCGCGATGCCGTCATTCCTTCAAGATCGGCGCGGATCACGGCTGGCTTCTTGCTGGAGTGGAACTGCTTTGCTAAGCATGACGGCGGTCGGTAGCGCCTCGTCTAACCTCCGGGATTCACTCCAGAAACATCGGAGCGCCGCCGTGCGCGGGGCGAGCGAACGCTGAGGAGCGCATACGCCCATGGGCACGCAACTGGTGATGTACGAAGAGGAGTTCACCAAGATCAACGCCGTTTGCGACCGGCTTACCAAGGACGCGAACGCGAAGGTGGTCTTCCTCGTCGACAAGAACGGCCAGCTCATCTCCTCGGCCGGCCAGACGCAGAACATCGACACCACGTCGCTTGCGTCGCTGACGGCCGGCAACGTGGCCGCCATGGGCGGTCTGGCGAAGTTGATCGGGGAGAACGAGTTCCCCAACCAGTTCCATGAAGGGGCGAAGGACAGCCTCTACATGACCATCGTGGGCAGCCGCGTGGTGCTGGTCGTCATCTTCGACAACCGCACGAGCCTGGGTCTGGTGCGCTTGCGCATCAAGAAGGCCAGCGACGAGCTGACGAAGATCTTCGAAAGCCTCGTGAAGAAGACCGACAGCCCCGGAGCCGGTTCGCCGTTCGCCGAGATCTCCGACGACGATATCGACAACCTCTTCAGCGAGTAACCCGGGAAGCCATGTCCTTCATCAATTACTCATCCCGCGAAATCAACTGCAAGATTGTCTATTACGGGCCGGGCCTTTGCGGGAAGACGACCAACCTTCAGTACATCTACAACAAGACCGCGGCGGACACGAAGGGCAAGCTGATCTCGCTCTCCACGGAGACGGACCGCACGCTCTTCTTCGACTTCCTGCCGCTGTCGCTCGGTGAGATCCGCGGCTTCAAGACGCGTTTCCACCTCTACACGGTGCCCGGTCAGGTGTTCTACGACGCCAGCCGCAAGCTCATCCTCAAGGGCGTGGACGGCGTGGTGTTCGTCGCCGACAGCCAGATTGAGCGCATGGAAGCCAACATGGAGTCGTTGGAGAACCTGCGCATCAACCTGGCGGAGCAGGGCTACGACCTGAACAAGATTCCGTACGTCGTGCAGTACAACAAGCGCGACCTGCCCAACGCGGTGACCGTGGAGGAGATGCGCAAGGCGCTCAACCCGCGGAACATCCCGGAGTACCAGGCCGTGGCGCCCACGGGCGTGGGCGTGTTCGACACGCTCAAGGCCGTGGCCAAGCTGGTTCTCACCGAGCTGCGCAAGGGCGGTTGACACTCCGCCTGCTGTCCTGCCCGGCGGGCTGGCCCCCACCGGGCAGCCCCCGGCGAACGATGGTATGACCTCGTGCCGTCGGGCAGAGCCGCCTTCCGAGGTCGTACCGTGCGCGTCGCAACCGCCACCCTCCGTCTCCTCGCGCTCCTGAGCGCTGGCCTGCCCGGGCCGGTGCTCGCGCAAGGTGCGTCCCCCTCCCC
>NZ_RAWQ01000235.1:0-15528 GCF_003668965.1 Corallococcus sp. AB030 | reverse complement strand
ACGAAGGCCCCAGCCGCCTGCCCCCGCCCCGCGCGTGGGTGACGGCCGCCGTCGTGGCCTTCGTCATCTGGCGCGCGGGCCGCTTCGTCTCCCGCTGGACGGGCCGCGCCCCGGTGCTGGAGGCCACGCGCTTCCTCGACCGGGTGGATGTGGTGCTCCAGAAGGCCCATGTGCCGCGCTTTGAACACGAGACGCTGGAGGACCTGACCACGCGCCTGGCGCGTGAAGGCCATCCGCTGGCGCTGGCGCTGACGCCCCTCACCCGCCGCTACCTGGAGGCCCGCTTCGGCGGCCGTGCCCTGCGCGAGGGAGAGGCCGAGCACCTGCTCGCCACCTTGCGCCGCGCGCTGGATGCGGAAGCCGCCCGTCGAGCAGTAAAGCCGGCCGGACAGGCGGGCCCTACCGCCCGCGCCTCCTGAGCGGAAGAGAAGTGCCCTCTGGAGGGAAGCGGGCTTCCGTCGCCGGTCGCTCGCCCTCCCCAGGAACGCCCGGCCGAGGTGGAGAAATGTCTCCACAGCCGCCACCCGTCGCCATTAAGCGTTTCACGCAACCCCATTCGCGAACGTCATGGCGACGTGCGCTCGAGGGCACCGCGCCGTGCATTTTCTCCCCTCGCAGACCCGCGGTTTTCCTACCGGCCACGGGTAACGGTTACAGACCGTTGCCAGGGGACGCCCATCTGCGCCTTCCAACCCCTCGGAGACACACGCGAATACATCCAACCCTGGTTGGCATCCCGGTTGCTCAGGGCAGACACGTCAAGTTGTAGGACTTGAACCCAGAGCACCTTTCAAGCGCCTCCGCCGCGGCAGGAGGCCCGATTTGGAGAATCCATCCATGCAGGCTTCGACCGAGCAGTCGTCCAATTCTGGCTCCCTCGCGATGTATCTCTCGGAGATCAACCAGTACTCGCTCCTGAAGGTGGAGGAGGAGCAGGAGCTGGCGCGCCGGTTCATCAAGGGTGACCTGGCCGCGGGCCACCGCCTGGTGACGAGCAACCTGCGCTTCGTGGTGAAGGTCTCCTACGAGTACCGCTCCTACGGCATCAAGATGTCGGACCTCATCCAGGAGGGAAATATCGGCCTGATGAAGGCCGTGCAGAAGTTCGATCCGGACAAGGGCATCCGCCTCATCTCGTACGCGGTGTGGTGGATTCGCGCGTACATCCAGAACTACATCCTGAAGAGCTGGTCCCTGGTGAAGCTTGGAACCACGCAGGCGCAGCGCAAGCTGTTCTTCAGTCTGGCACGCACCCGCCGGGAGCTGGAGAAGCTGGGCAGCGGCGAGACCGTGGTGAACGTGGATGAGATTGCCCGCAAGCTCCATGTGAAGCCCGGCGAAGTGCGTGAGATGGAGCAGCGCATGGGTGGCCGGGACTTGTCCCTGGACGCGCCCATGGGCGAGGACGGCGGCAACAGCCACGTGGACTTCGTGGTGAGCGCGGCGGCGCCCCAGGACGACGAGTTCGCGGACAAGGAGGAGGCGGGCCTCATCAACAACCGCGTCCGCACCGCCCTGATGCGCCTGGATCCGCGCGAGCGCTTCATCATCGAGCAGCGCGTGATGAACGAGCGCCCCATGACGCTCAAGGAGCTGGGCGAGCACTTCGGCTTCTCCCGCGAGCGCGCGCGCCAGCTGGAGATCCGCGCCAAGGACAAGCTCAAGTCGGAGCTGGCCGCCCTGATGGCGGAGGTGGATCCGGAGACGCTCGCCGCCCAGGGCTGAGGGCTGTTTTCGCGCCCCGGCGGAGACCCTGCTAGAACGGGCCCCCTGATTTCCTGTCAGGAGTGCCTGCTTGTCCCACGGTTCCCCGCCGGTCGTCGATGATCGCGTCCCCCTCGCGGAGGCGCATGGTGCCCCGCACAAACCCTATGTGTCCCCCGAGCAGTCGCCCACGGAGCTGACCCTCCGCGGTCTGGTGCTCGGGTCGGTGCTGGGCATCGTGTTCGCGGCGTCGTCCGTGTACCTGGCCATCAAGGTCGGCCTCACGGTGTCCGCGTCCATCCCGGTGGCGGTGCTCTCCATCGCCATCTTCCGGGCCCTGGGGCGCTCCAGCATCCTGGAGAACACCATCGTCCAGACGACGGGCTCCGCGGGTGAGTCGCTCGCGTTCGGCGTGGCGGCGGCGCTGCCCGCGCTGCTCATCCTGGGCTACGACATCAGCCTCACGCACGCGTTCCTCACCGCCGCGCTGGGCGGCGTGCTGGGCGTGCTGATGATGATTCCCCTGCGCCAGGGCCTCATCGTCCAGGAGCACGGCAAGCTCACCTACCCGGAGGGCACCGCCAGCGCGGACGTGCTCATCGTCGGAGAGCAGGGCGGCACCAACGCCCGCACGGTCATCCTGGGTTTCATCATCGGTGGCGTCTACAAGTTCGCCTACTCCGGGATGAAGCTCTTCAAGGAGGCCATCGGCACGCCCATCAAGGGGCTCAAGGCCGCGACGCTCTCCACGGAGGTGTCCCCGGAGCTGTTGGGCGTGGGCTACATCATCGGGCCTCGCGTGGCGGGCATCACCTTCGCCGGCGGCGTGCTCAGCTACCTCATCCTCATCCCGATGATCTCCTTCTTCGGCAGCGGCATGGAGACGCCGCTGCTGGTGCACAACGGGATGCTGATCAAGGACATGTCGCCGGATCAGATCCGCAACGCGTACGTGCTCTACATCGGCGCGGGCGCGGTGGCGACGGGCGGCCTCATCAGCCTCATCCGCTCCCTGCCCACCATCGTGGGCGCCTTCAAGCGCAGCGTGGAGACGCTGCGCCAGTCGCGCACGCAGGGCGCCCTGCCCACGGTGCTGCGCACGGATCAGGACCTGCCCATCACGGTGGTGCTGGTGGGAAGCGCGCTGCTCATCCTCGCCATCTGGCTGGCGCCGCCGCTGCACGTGAACTTCATCTCCGCCATCCTCATCGTCATCTTCGGCTTCTTCTTCGTGACGGTGAGCGCGCGCATCACCGGTGAGATTGGCTCCTCGTCCAACCCCATCTCCGGCATGGTGGTGGCCACGCTGCTCGTCACCTGCCTCGTGTACCTGCTGTTCGGCTGGACGTCGTCGCCGGACCGCTTCATGGCGCTCACCACGGCGGCCATCGTGGGCATCGCCGCGTCCAACGGCGGCACCACCGCGCAGGACCTGAAGACGGCGTTCCTCGTGGGCGGCACGCCCAAGAAGCAGCAGATCGCCCTCTTCGTCGGCGTGCTCACCAGCGCCATGTTCATCGGCCTGGTGCTGGTGCTGCTCAACCAGGGCGCTACCGCGGTCATCCCAGAGGCGCACCCGGGCGTGCAGGTGACGGAGCTGACGCAGGAGACGCGCACCCAGCACACCTACCGCTGGTCGGTGTCCCAGGACGCGCTCACCCAGCGCGGCATGACGCCCGAAAAGCTCAAGCGCTCGCTGTGGGCGGAGCGCCTGGACGCGACGCCGGTGGACGGAGCGCTGGAGCTGCGCAGCTGGCGCCCGATGCCGCCCGAGCAGCTGTCCGGCCTCACGCTGACGCCGGCCAACGGCCCGTCACTGAAGCTGTCGGACGCGGGCGCCATCACCGCCGGTCCGGACCGCGTCTACAAGGAAGGCTTCGTGCGCGGCGCGGACACGCCCGTGCCCGCCGGCCGCTATCTGGTGGATGACCAGGGCGCCATCCAGTACGTGGTGGACCCGGGCATCGGCGGCCGCATCAGCGAGTACGAGGGCCAGACGCTCACCCGCTACTCCGCGCCCAAGGCGCAGCTGTTCGCGCTCATCATCGACGGCATCCTCACGCAGCGGCTGCCGTGGGACCTGGTGCTGCTGGGCGTCTTCATCGCGCTGATGCTGGAGCTGTGCGGCGTGTCCTCGCTGCCCTTCGCGGTGGGCGTGTACCTGCCCATCAGCAGCAGCGCCCCCATCTTCGTGGGCGGCATGGTGCGCCACTTCGTGGACAAGCTGCGCGGTGGCAGCGCGGCGGAGTCCGAGTTCTCCCCCGGCACGCTGATGTCGTCCGGCTACATCGCGGGCGGCTCCATCGCGGGCGTGCTCATCGCGTTCCTGGAAATCGCCAGCGACGGGGCCTGGACGCGCGCCATCAACCTGCCCGCCCTCTTCGGGCATGAAGGCGCGGTGGGCTCCTTCCTCAACGCCGTGGGCGAGAGCGAGCTGGCGCACCCGACGTGGTCCAACGTCTGGGGCCTGGCGTTCTTCGCCGTCCTCACCGCGGTCCTGTTCCGCTCGGCCGTCAAGGGCAAGAGCGGCGCGGAAGCCCCGCCGCCGTCGCACTGACGGCTTGAAGCACCCTCCCCGCTTCGTGCTCGCGGGGAGGTTTACGTCACAGCCCGGGCACCGACGGCGGCACCTCCGTGTCGCCGCCGGCAGCGTCCGCGGACCCCTTCGCGCAGACGTACTCCGCGCGCAGCGGCGTCACGATGCCGAAGGTGAAGGCGTAGACGAACGGGCTCCACCACGGCCAGTACACGTCCACCCGGGACAGGCCATGCCGGCACTCCGCCGCGGCCACGTTGGACGTCGTCAGCCCCTCCACCAGGCTCACACCCGTCTGGGCCTCCGGTGCGCCATCCCGCGGCGCCGGACTGCGCACGCTCATGCGGAAGCAGCCCGTGAGGGACGCCAGGACCAGGGCGGACGCGGCCAGTCGCTTCATGGACGGGACTCCAGGCTGCAAAGGGACTCCTTGCGTAACACACCGGGGCTTCACCGCCAGTCCGCCCCATGTTGCCCAGGTGTCACGCCAACCCCCTGGATTCTGGGCAATTGTCGAATTGGGAGCCGGACCTGGACGGGAGTACACTCCAGGCTCCCCCCACCGGGGCCTTCCACCCCCTCCGGATTCTTCCAGGATTCATGGCACAGCCCCAGAAAGTCACGGACGCGACCGCGGAGCCGGAGCAGTCACCGGAGGTCCGCGAGAAGGTGGAGCTGGCGAAGACGTTCGCGTTCCACCTGCTCAAGGGCATCAAGCAGATTGGCATGTACCGCCACAACGAGGCGCGCTTCCCGGAGTTCCTCTCCAAGGCGCTGGAGGCCATCTCCACGTACACGGAGAAGTTCGGACCGCTCTCGCTGAAGGTGGAGCAGCAGAACTTCATGCTGCATGGCGAGCCGCTCTTCTCCGAGGAGTCGCCGCTCCCCTACAAGTTCTTCCGCGACGGCATCCGCCAGCTCATCTTCCGGCCGGGGCTGCCGCTGGAGGAGCTGGTCACCCTCACGCTCATCGCGCTGTCGGAGCCGGAGCGCGGCGCGGACGACGTGCTGGCGCAGCTGTGGCGCGCGGGCATGCAGCAGGTGGAGTACGTGGTGGTGGAGGGCTTCTCCATGGAGGGCGCCTCCGAGGACGAGGTCCAGGTGGAGGTGGACAAGGTGGTGGGCTACCTCTACTCCCGCCTCCAGACGAACTCGGATGACTTCCTGCGCTTCGCGCGCGTGTCCGCGGAGGACCTGGACGCGAAGCTGGACGGCGTGGAGCAGATCCGCGGCCTCGTCGTGGGCGGCCGGCACGCCTCCGACGACCTGAAGGCCCGCATCCAGCGCGACATCACCGAGGAGGAGAACGCGCGCCTCTTCCCCAAGCTGGTGGGCGCGGTGTTCCAGGTGGTGGAAGGCGGCGTGGATGACGCGGCGCTGCTGGAGGAGATCTTCCTGCAGCTCTTGGACATGCTGCTGCTCCAGGACGACTTCGCCACGGTGAACCAGATCGTCCTCAAGCTGCGCGCGCTCTCCCAGCGCGAAGGCGGCGAGGATCTGGGGCGCATGCTCAACAACTTCCTCCACAAGATGGGCGAGGAGCAGCGCCTCACGCGGCTGGGCGAGTCGCTGAAGACGACGCGCACGCGGCAGCCGCAGGACGTGACGCGCTACCTGCAGGCGCTGGGCGTGGACTCGGTGCTGCCGCTGCTCAGCGTGCTGGAGACGATTGAGCTGCCGGAGAACCGCCTGCTCATTGGCGACGTGCTGGCCACGTTCGCGCGCGACCTGCCGGAGCCCTTCGTCGCGCGCCTCTTGTCGGACCGGCCGCAGACTGTGCGCGACATGGTCTACATCCTGGAGAAGAGCAACCACCCGGAGCGGGTGAAGATGTTCGGCCAGGTGATGAAGAGCCCCAACCTGGTGGTGAAGCTGGAGGTCATGCAGATCATCGGGCGGGGCCGCACGGCGGAGGCCCGGCGCATCATCCTGGATGCGCTCACCGACGGCGTCGCGCAGGTGCGCATGCTGGCCGCGAAGCTGCTGCCGGAGTTCGACCGCGAGCGGGCCTTCACGGACCTGGTGCGGCAGGTGCGCGAGTCGAGCTGGGACAAGAAGACGTCCGACGAGAAGGCCGCCTTCTATGCGGCCATCGGGGCCACCAACCTGCCCGCCGCGCTGTCGATGATGCAGCAGTTGCTGACGGTGAAGCCGTCACTGCTGAACAAGCGGCGTGTGATGGAGGACAAGCTGCTGGCGATCATGGGCCTGGGCGGCGCGGGCTCCATCCAGTCCTACAAGATGTTGCAGGGCGTGTTGGAGGACAAGGCGCAGCCCTTGGACGTCCTCACCGCGGCCCGCAAGGCGATGTACCAGACGCGCAAGGCCCTGTTCGGGGACTCGGCGCTCCCGGAAGAGGCGAGCTGACACCATGGCCGACAATCTGAAGATCAATCAGACCCAGGAAGAAAACCTGGGCGAGTACGGTCGAGAGCACAACGAGAAGCTCCAGAACCTGTCGCGCTCCATGCTCGCCGGCCTCTACATGCTGGTGCGCTCGGTGAAGATGTATGACCCGGAGAACGCGGTCTTCGAGAAGCCGCTCCACCAGCTCCAGGACATCATCAACCAGATCATCGGCAAGGAAGGCCGGCTGGAGCTGACGGGCGTCAAGGACTCGTACTACCTGAACGGCATGCTGGTGAAGGTGGACCTGAACTCCATCGAGAATCAGCGCTACCTGCTGGCGGAGATGCGCGCCAAGGACGTGGGCGGCATCACGCTGACCAAGCCCGTCACGGTGCAGGAGCTGAAGAACTTCGTCTGGATCTTCAGCAAGGAGCAGTCCACCGCCGCGGAGGAGGACGGCCTGCAGGGGCGCAAGCTCCTCAACATGCGCGTGGCGAAGTTCTCCAAGCTGAAGGAGAAGCTGAACAAGGACATGGACACGCCGGGCGACCAGAAGGTCGACCGCAAGAAGTACGCGATGACCGTGTACGCCCGCGCGGTGTTCTTCCTGCAGAAGTACCTGGAGTCCGTGCGCGCGGGGAAGCCCATCGGCTCGTCGCGGGCGCTGCGCCTGGTGCAGGACTTCGTGGACATCTCCTACGATCAGCGCACCCACTTCCTGGGCATGACGACGCAGAAGCGCGAGGAGGACTACCTCGTCTACCACCAGGTGAACGTGGCGCTGATGTGCATCGTGTTCGGCGCGGAGCTGGGCCTCACCAAGCCGCAGCTGCGCGACCTGGGCTACATCGCCCTCTTCCACGACGCGGGCATGACGACGCTGCCGGAGGAGCTGGCCACCAAGCGCGGCGCGCTCACCGCGGACGAGAAGACGACGGTGGCCCGCGCCCCGCTCATCAGCGTGCGCAACATCCTGATGGAGAAAGGCTTCAGCCGCTCCACGCTGCTGCGCGTGGTGACGACGTTCGAGCACAAGACGGACTACGGCACCGCGGTGCGGGACGCGCGCGGCAACATCCAGATGATCATCCCCAAGACGAACCTGGGGGTGTACGCGAAGATCATCGCCATCTGCGACGCGTACGACGCGCTCACCTCCCGCAGGCCCTACCGGGACGCGTACGGCCCGGAGGTGGCGCTGATGCTGATGTGGACGGAGATGCGCCAGAAGTTCGACCCGGAGCTGCTGTCCGTCTTCATGCGGGTGATGGCCATCCAGCCCATCAAGGTCCTCTCCCGCCGCCAGCAGCAGATCAGCGTTTCCGGCCTGTAGCCTTCTTCGCCGCCGGATTCTTCGCCGCGGGCTTCGCCTTCGTGGGCGGGCCCGCGGGGACGCTCGCCTCGCGCAAGCGCGTGAGCGCCTTCTGGAAGTCCTCCGGGAGGGGGGCTTCCAGGTCCAGCGCCTTGTGGGTGCGCGGGTGTTCGAAGGCCAGGCGCCACGCGTGCAGCGCCTGGCGGCCCACCGCCTCCTGCGCGTCCGCCACCGCGCCCTTCGCCTTGCGGCCGGCGCCGTAGAGCGCGTCGCACAAGAGCGGGTGTCCGGCTTCCGCCAGGTGGACGCGGATCTGATGCGTGCGGCCGGTGAGCAGGTCCACCTCCACCAGCGCGGCGCCGTCGAAGGCCTCGCGCACGCGGAACAGGGTGATGGCGGTCTTGCCCTCCTTCACCTTGCCGGTGAACTTCTGGCGGTGGATGGGGTGGCGGCCGTAGAGCGTCTCGATGCGCCCTTCCGCGGGCGGCACGCCATGCACCAGGGCCAGGTACGTCTTCTGGACCTCGCGCGTCTTGAAGGCCTTCTGGAGCGCCACCAGGGCCTGCTCGTGCTTGGCGACGACGAGGCAGCCGGTGGTGTCCTTGTCCAGCCGGTGGACGATGCCGGGGCGCAGCTCGCCGCCCACGCCGGCCAGGTCCTTCACGCGGTGCAGCAGCGCGTTGACCAGCGTGCCGGACGCGTGGCCCGCGCCCGGGTGCACCACCATGCCGGCGGCCTTGTCCACGACGACGAGGTCGCGGTCCTCGTGCAGCACGGACACGGGCAGGGCTTCCGCCTGCGGGATGGCCGCGACGGGTGCGGGGATGTGGAGGGACAGCAGCTCCCCTCCGCGCAGACGCTGCGCGGCCTTGGCGGGCTTGCCGTCCGACAGCACGTGGCCGTCGGCGATGAGGCCCTGGAGGCGGGAGCGCGTGAGGTCCGGGAACGCGCGGGCCAGGTACGCATCCAGTCGCTCACCCCGGGCTTCGGGGAGGGCACGGTGCTCGCGCGTGTCGGGTGCGGCCACGGAGGAGGGCGCTACCAGATCTTCGACTTCACGTGCGCCTTGGAGCGCAACACGATGTCGTTGATGGCGCGCTCGAAGAAGTTCGCCTGGGTGCTGATCTCCACGCTCACGCGGCTCTTGTAGAGCGCGCGCCCCTCTTCCAGTTCCTCCTTGAGGACCTCGAAAAGGTTGTCCTGCTCGATGCCCTTGATGATCTTCTGCTCGTTGTAGAGCGAGATATCGGAGGCGATCGCGCGAGCGAGTCGCATCGCCTTGACCTTTTCCTCTTCCGTCATCGTGCCACTACTTAGGCACCCACCCCGTGCGAGTCAACTTTTCCCGTCGCATGGCAGGGGGCCCGGCCGACTCCCGGTCAACGGCCCGACTTGGCGGGTTTCTCGGAGAACAGCGCGAGGTAGCTCTTGGACACTCGCAGGGGGTCCAGACCCAGCTCGCGGGCGAGGTTCATGAGGATGCCGCGCAGGTACACGGTGGTGGGGAGCGCGGTGTAGCGGTCCGCCTCCACGTTCTCCAGGTGACGCACGGAGATGCGGGTGCGGTCGGCCAGCTGCTGGATGGAGAGGCCCCGGGCCTCGCGGACGCGGCGGAGCAGTTCGCCGTTGAACTCGGCGTCCGAGGGGATGTCCACGCCCCGGGGGCGGGCCTCGCGGACCTTGGCGGCCACCTGGGCCAGCGCGGACTCAGCGGTCGCGATGGCGGAATCCTGAGCCAGGACCTGGGCGTCCCCGAGCTTGCGGACCGTGGGGCCCTTCACCGTGGGGCCCTTCACGGTGCCCGGCCCCGTGGGGCCCTTCTGCGGCGAACGCGAGTCGCCAGGGCGAGACGACGTCAGGGGCCGAACGGCGGCGCGGGAGGCCCCGGTGGCGGGGATCCGGGCCAGCGCGGTCGTACTGGAGTCCAGGGTCGGAGTGCCCGGAGCGGGGTTCGGATCCGACTCGCCCTGGGTGGTCGTCACCGCGGCCGCGTCGGAGGCGGGCGCGAGGCTGGCGGCCACGGATCCGGCCTCCGGGGCCTGGGGCGCGGCGCTGGCTTCCGGCGCGGGCGTCGCGGCGCCAGCTTCAGGCACGTGAGTCGCGGCAACTGGCGCGGAGGGCGTGGCGCTCTCTTCCGGCGTGAGCGGCGCGGCGGGCGTGGCGCTGACCTCGGCCACGGGCGACACGGCCACGGGATGGGGGTCCGTCACGGGCTGGGGAGCCGGGACCCCTGTTGCCTCGGAGGCAACAGGCGCATCGAGGGCCTCCACGCGGTCTGGTGCGACCGCTGCGGAAGGCTCCGCGGCTTCCGGGGGCTCGACGGAGGAGCTCGCGGGCGCGGAAACGGATCCAGCCGGAGGCTCGGCTTCCGAAGGGGACGCGACCGCATTGGCAGGGGTCTCGGCCGAGGCAGGTGCCTCGTCCTTGGGTGCCGAGGCAGCCGGCGCGTTCTCGGCGATGGAGGACTTCGCGTCCACGGCGGGGGCCGGCGCTTCGATGACTCCCCTGCCCTGGCCGCGCAGCGGACTCGCGGGGACGTAGACGAACGACAGGCTCCGGGTGAACGAGGCACGGAAGGCCTCCACCACCGCCACGCCTCCCACCATCACCGGCTCGGAGGGCACGCCTGGCGCGTCCATCCCCGAGGACTCCTGCCGCTTCGACTCCTCACCCCGCATCCGCTCCTCGCTCTTTCCAGGCGTCCCGCTCGCGCGAGCCGCCTCCCCTTCATCGTCGTTCACGGACGTAGCGGCCTTCAGTCGCGACTCCGCCTCCAGCCTTTCGGCATCCACCGCGCCCGCGGCCTTCGCCAGCGCCGCCGCCGCGGTGGCCAGGGCCTCCGCGACACGCGCGGCCGAGTCCACCGCGCCCGCGGCCTCCGCCGTCGCGGCGGCCTTCGCCAGCCGCTCCGTGGTCAGCCCGATGGAGCGGTCATACTCGACGCGCAGGTCCGCGTCGGTGAGCATCTCCATCGCTTCGTTCATCCGGTCACGCAGCGCTTCCACCTGATCCGGATCCCCCAGCGCGTACACCGCGATGGAATCCGGCGAATACAGCTCCATCAGGCGCTGGTGGGCCGCGCGGATGTCCGCGTCGCTCGCCGTGGGCGGCACCTCCAGGATCTCGTAGTAGGTCTGCTGCGCGAAGGGCTTCATGGGATGGCGGACTCGGGGGAAATGCCGTCGAGCGTCAGGATACGCGCGGCGATGCGCTGGAGTCCCTGGGATACGGGCGAATCGGGCCGCTCGAGGAGCACCGGCTTGCGCTTGCGCACCGCGCGCCACGCTTCATCGTCGTGGCGCAGGGCGCCCAGGTCATCCATGTCGATACCGAAGAACTTCTTCCACGCGGACACCATCGCGGCGCCCACCTTCTCGTCCGCGTCCGTGCGCGCCTGATTGACGACGAGCCGCACGTGGAACGCCGCCAGCTCCCGCTCCAGCCGCTCCGCGTCCGAAGGGGCCTTGCGCCGCACCTGCGCGACGATGTCGTGCAGCGTCCGCAGGGCGCCCTCACGGGTGGACAGCGCGCCCTCGACCATGTCCTGGATACCGTAGCGCGCCTCCGTCTGCTGGAGCTTGCGGAAGAAGGCCGCCTTGACGAAGCGGTACGCGTTCTCCACGGACGTGGGCTCCGGCAGCACGACGAGCAGGCCGTGGTCCGCGATGAGGAAGAAGTCGAGCGTGTTGAAGCTGGTGCCCGCGCCCAGGTCCAGGATGAGGTAGTCCGCCGTCGTCTGGGACAGCAGCGTGCGCAAGAGCTTCTGTTTCTGCGCGTACTTGAGGTTCGCCGCGTCCAGCGAGTCCTGCGCGCCGGCGATCAGCGACAGCCCCGGCACGCCGGTGGAGACCATCACCTCTTCGAGGTTGGCCTTCCCGCGCCGGAGGAAGTCCGACAGCGTGGACTCCGGAGGGCCCACGCCCAGGCACGTGTGCAGGTTGGCGCCGCCCAGGTCCGCGTCCACGAGCAGCACCTTCTGGCCTGCCTGCGCGAGCGCGACGCCCAGGTTGGCGGACACCATCGACTTGCCGATGCCGCCCTTGCCGCCGCCCACCGCGATGATCCGCCGCGCGCGGGAGCGCCGCGCGAGTCCCGCTGGACCCGAGGGCGATGCGTCATTGCCTGCACGCGGCGAAGTGCCAGCCAGGGGGGCGGGAGCGGATGGAGGCAAGGGGGCGGGCTTCACGAAGGCTCGCATCAAAGCCCGTCCTACCGCCCGAGTCGACACCCCGCCATTTCACGGCCGACCCTGTAGCGCCCGGAGCCCGCGCCCCGGAGCCAGGAGGCTCGGGGAGCAGGCGGCCGGGGAGCCGTTCGCTGTCACTCGTCGAGCAGCTCGACGTTCCAGTACGACACGTCCGCGAGGTGGAGGAACGGCAGCCACTCCCGGTAGGTGATCTTGCGGATGGCGCCGCGGAACAGCGGCGTCCAGCGCGGGCGCACGGGCTTCTTGAGCAGCCGCATCCCGGCCTGTTCCGGAGTGCGCCCGCCCTTCTTCAGGTTGCAGGGCACGCAGGAGCACACGACGTTCTCCCACGTCGTCTTGCCGCCCTGGGTGCGGGGGCTGACGTGGTCCAGGTTGAGCTCGCTGCGGGGCAGCTGCTTCGCGCAGTACTGGCAGGTGTCGTTGTCGCGCGCGTAGATGTTGAGGCGCGAGAAGCGCACCTTGGCGCGAGGCAGGTGGTCATACGCGCCGAGCACGAGGACGCGCGGCACGCGGATGGTGCGGTCGATGGTGGTGATGCTGTCCTGGGTGGCGCTGAGGGCGGCCCAGTCCTCGAACTCATACAGCCGGTACTGTTCGTCGATGGCTTTGGCGACGCCCTGATACAGCAGGGAAAAGGCCCGTTTGACTGACGTCACGTGAACCGGTTGGTAGTACCGGTTTAAAACGAGCACGGCGCTGTTGATCATGGCTGGCTTCCCGAACGGGCGGCCGCCACAGCCTGCGCGACCTGCCCCAGGTCCTCCTCTGAGAGACACCGGACGTCGAGAACGACCTCGTCATCCGCAATCCTGCCAATAACCGGCACCTCGGCTTCGCGCAGACGTTCCAGGAATACTTTCGGCGCTTCTACGGTGAGGCTGCAAGCGTAGGAAGGCAACCGGGACAGAGGCATGGCACCTCCACCCACCTGTCCATCCACGGACACGACACGGCCCTCCACGCCCAGCGCCGCGAGCAGGGCCGCCAGGCGTTCGGCACGGGATCGCAACAAAGCCGGTTGCTGGGTGAGCAGGCTTTGGGTGGGGACCGCGTCCGCGCGGCCATCCCGGTACAGCTCCAGCGTCGCCTCCAGGGCCGCGACCGTCATCTTGTCGACACGCAGCGCACGTGTGAGCGGGTGGGATTTGATGCGCTGAAGCAGGTCCGGGCGGCCGACGATGACGCCGGCCTGGGGGCCGCCGAGGAGCTTGTCGCCGGAGAAGGCGACGACGTCCGCGCCGTCCCGGATGGCCTGGCCGACGGTGGGCTCCGGGGTGAGGCCTGGGCCGGACAGCGGAATGAGCGCGCCGGACCCCAGGTCCTGGAACACGGGCACGTCACGGGAGCGTCCCAGTTCGGTGAGCTCCGCGAGGGACGCCTCTTCCGTGAAGCCGACGAGCGCGAAGTTGGAGCGGTGGACCTTCACGATGAGGCCGGTGTCTGGACTCAGTGCGTTGGCGTAGTCCGCGCGGCGGGTGCGGTTGGTGCTGCCCACTTCGACGAGCTTCGCGCCGGACTGGCGCATGACGTCCGGGATGCGGAAGCCTCCACCGATTTCGACGAGTTCACCGCGGGAGACGACGCATTCGCGACCGGAGGCGAGCGCGGCGAGGACGAGGAGCACTGCGCCCGCGCAGTTGTTGACGACGATGGCGTCCTCCGCGCCGGTGAGCGTGCGCAGGAGGCCGATGAGCGGAGCGTAGCGGCTGCCGCGTTCGCCTTCGTCCAGGTCGTATTCGAGGTTGGAGTAGCCCCGGGCCACGGCGACGACGCGCTCCACGGCTTCTGGAGCGAGCGGTGCGCGACCGAGGTTTGTGTGGAGCACGACGCCGGTGGCGTTGAACACGCGCCGGAGGTTCGGCGTGGCCAGGGACGAGAGCGCCGCCTCCACGTCCGCGTCCTCGAAGGGGCGCAAGTCACCAGCGAGGAGCCGGGACCGCACGCGTTCGACAGCGAGCCGCAGGGCCGCGACCGCGCGGGCATGGGGAAGGTTCGCGAGCCGGAACTCCAGCGACGGCCGCCGCAGGAGTTGTTCGATGGAGGGAAGACCGCGAAGCAGCGCGTTCTTTTCATCCGGGGAGTTCGACGCAGCGCCCATGCGTCGGGAGTCTACTCCCCGGACTTGCGACGAGAAGAGCGGTCACTCAACCGTCGCAGGAACGCAATCCCAGACAGTGAAAACTCACCACCCGCCGTACGGCACGGTGATGGCCTCCATGTAGTGGCCGTTGGGGTCCTGGAAGTAGACCCCACGGCCTCCGTCATGGGTGTTGATCTGGTTCTCATGCTGGCCGCGCGGGTCGGCCCAGTGCTGGATCTTCCGGTCGCGGATCTTCGCGATCAGCGAATCGAAGACCTCCTCCGTCACCAGGAACGCGTAGTGCTGCCCGTGGATCGCGTCCTGCGTGGTCACGTAGTCGAGCGACGCCCCATCCGTCAGCTTCACCACCTGGAAGTGCCCGAACGGCGTGGGCTCCGGCAGCCCGAGCAACTCCGCGAGGAATTGCGCGGACGCGACCTTGTCCTTCGCGGCGATGATCGTGTGGTTGAATTTGACAGACATGGAGGCCCCCAGGGAAGGAGCCTCCTATAACGCGCGCCCCTGCTGAAGTGCCAGCGGCCATAGCTTCGCCAGTTCAGCGCGCAGCACCGTTGCACTGGCGTAACGCTCTTCGGGCCGCTTCCGCATCAGCGTGAGGACGACCTGCTCGAAGGCTTCCGGCAGCTCTGGACGCCGCTTCCTCGGAGGCACAGGCGTCTCCTGCACGTGCATCAGCATCAGCGGGACAGGCTGCGCATGCCGGAACGGCAGCTGCCCGGTGATCATCTCGTACGCCACCACACCCAGGGCATACAGGTCCGTGGCCGGCGACACGGGCACACCTGTCACCTGCTCCGGAGCCATGTACTCCGGTGTCCCCAGCGTCGCGCCCTGCGCCGTGTTGCCCATCACATGCGCGCTCTTGGCGAGCCCGAAATCCATCAGCTTCAGCACGCCCGTGCGCGTGACGAACAGGTTCCCGGGCTTCACGTCCCGGTGCAGCACCCCTTGCGCGTGCGCGTGCTCCAGCGCCACCGTGGCGTGCGTCAGCCACCGCAAGGCATTGGCCAACGTAGGTCGGCCCTCCATCATCACCTGACGCAGGTCCCTTCCCTCCAGCAGCTCCACCGTCAGGTAGTGCCGCTCCCCATCCGAGCCCACGTCAAACACATGCAGGATGTTCACGTGCTCCAGCGCCCGGGCGTGGTCCACCTCCTGGCGGAAGCGCGTCACCATCGCCTCGTCGGCGTACGGCACCGCCAACACCTTGAGCGCCACGCGCTGGTGCTTCTTCACATCCAGCGCCTGATACACCGCCGACGTCCCACCCACCCCCAGCCACTTCTCCACCCGGTAGCTCCCCGCCCCCACCTGCCCCG
>NZ_RAWQ01000234.1:0-15621 GCF_003668965.1 Corallococcus sp. AB030 | reverse complement strand
GGGCTGGTGGGGGTGGGCATCGTGCTGGCGCGGGCGCTCTGGTAGCCTCCGGGCATCCGCATGCGCTGTCCGGTCTGCCACCGCCGCCTCGCGCCGGGCGCGGCGTGTCCCGTGAATGGCGTCGCCGCCGGGTCCGGTCTCCCCCTGGAGCCGCTGGCGATTCCCGACGTCCCCGGCCTGTCCGGTGCCGCCCTGTTGGGAGTGGGGGGCTTCGCCCACGTCTTCACCGCGGCGCGCGAGTCGGACGGCCGCGAGGTGGCGCTCAAGGTGGGACTGGGGCCACACCATGCGCGCTTCGCCCACGAGGCGGAGGCGCTCCGGCGCGTCGGGCCGCCCACGGTCCCTGAAGTGCTGGAAGAGGGGCGGGTGGGAGGCCGGCCCTTCCTGGTGCAGGAGCTGTTGCGAGGGCAGACGCTCGCGGCGTGGATGGCGGCGCTGCCAGGGACGGGCGCGGCGTCCGTGGCGCGGGTGCGGGAGCTGCTGACGGGGCTGTGTCCGGCTGTGGCGCGCGTGCACGCGGTGGGAGTCGCGCACCGGGACCTCAAGCCGGAGAACATCTTCCTGCGCGAGGGTGGTGCGCTGAGCCTGCTGGACTTCGGGCTCGCGCGATGGATGGACGCGGGGCCGGCGGAGGCGGCGGGCAACCGCGCGGGCACGACGGTCTACATGTCGCCGGAGCAGTGCCTGGACGCGCGCGAGGCGGGTCCGGCCGCGGACATCTACGCGTTGGGCGTCCTGCTCTTCGAGTTGCTCACGGGGACGCCGCCGTTCCACGGCACTCCGGACGAGGTGCGCGAAGGCCACGTGAGCCAGCGTCCGCCGCGCGTGTCGGAGCGGGCGCAGGTTCCGGGGGCGCTGGACGCGGTGGTGGCGCGGTGTCTGGCCAAGGAGCCGGCGGAACGGTACGCGAGCGCGGAGGAGCTGCTGGCAGCGTTCGAGGCCGCGTGCGCGGAAGGGCCTTCGCTGTCCGGTGTCGTCGGGGCGAGGGATGCGCGGTCGGCGCAGGCGCTGGTGACGTTCGCGGGCGCGCGTCCGGTGGCGGTGCTGGGGCTGCGCACGGCCGCGTCGGTGGAAGGGCTGGCGGCCACGCTGGAGCCGTTCGGCGGAGTGCTGGCACGGGTCGCGGCGGGCGGCTACGTACTCGTCTTTTGCGAGTCGTTGTCGGCGGAGGCGAACGTGCGCGCGGGAGCGCTCGCGGCACGGCGGTTGGTGGAGTCCGGAGAGGCCTCCGCGGTCCTGCACGTCGCGGTGCTGTACGTGCATCCCGGCACCACGTTGCCGCGCATCGCGGGTGCCGCGCTGGAGCGGCCGGAGACGTGGTGGGGGAGGGCACTCGCGCAGGGCGAAGTGTGGGTGACACCGGAGGCGGTCGCGAGGCTGGAGCCCGGGTGGATCGAGCCCGTCAGCAAGCCTGACGACATCGAAGCCTCGCTCGGGATTCGTGATCCTGGCGCGCGGGAGGAACAGCGTCCCGAGAGCATCGGATCCACGGCAGGGCCGGGGAACGCAGGCGACGCGCGCCCTGCGGTGCGGGAGTCCGCAATCCGCGAGTCCACTTCGTCGCAAGCGGCCGCGGAGAGTCCACGCGCGGCGTCACCAGGATCCGGGGACACCGAGCGCGAGAACGGCGCGGTCTTCCGTCTGCGCCTCCACGACGAGGACGGAGCTCGCGCTGATGGAGAGCCTCCTCCGTTCGTGGGCCGCGATGCGCTGCTGGATGCCCTGGTCGCGGACGCGGCGCGGAGCCTGTCGTCCTCGGCACCGGGCCTGGGCGTGCTCACCGGCGAGGTGGGGCATGGCAAGTCACGGTTGCTCAAGGCGCTCGCGCTCCAGTTGGAGTCCACGGGCCACGCCCGGGTCGTCCGCCTGCGCGCGCCTCCTCCGGATGCGTCGCTGTCCAACGCCCTGCTGGATTCACTGCGCGCCGTCGCGGGCCGTCCGTCCGCGGAGCCCCGCATCCTGGCCGAGGCCCTCGTTGCCCAGGCACGTGAAGCCCCGCTCGTGCTGTTGCTGGACGATGCCCACCTCGCGGATCCCCTGAGCCTGGATGTGCTCGAGCGCGCCACGCTCGAAGGACCGCGGGCGTCCCTTTGGATCTGCGTCGCCGGACGTCCTTCGCTGCTGGGCCTGCGTCCCCACCTGGGAGAGCGCAGCGCCCACGTCTCACGCCACACGCTGCCGCCCCTGCCTCCGGAAGCCAGCCGTGCGGTGCTCGTCCACCTGCTGCGTCCGGCGGAGCACATCCCCGAGCCCGTGCTCGCGCGCCTGGAACTCCTGGCGCAGGGCGTGCCCCTGTCCCTCGTCGAACTGGCCCGCGCGCTCCGAGCCGCCGGGGCCCTGCGTTCGGCGCCGGGGGGCGGATGGTACGTCGCGCCGGACGCGCTGCTGGATGTCTCCGTCACGCCGCTGTTCGAACGGCTGGCCCCACGCGTGCTCGCGGGCCTTCCGGAAGCCCACCGTGTTCTCGCGCGGCTGTGCGCGGTGCTCGGCACGGAGGTGGACGTCGCACGCGTGGACGCTGCCCTGCGCCACCTGACCGCGGGACCGGAGCTGTCGCGCGCCGCCGCGCTGGACGCGGGCGCAGGCCTACAGCGACTGACCCGCGCGGGCCTCCTGCGTCCCACCAGCCCGGGCCGCTTCGCCTTCCGCCACCCGCTGCTGCGCGAGGCCCTGGAGGCCCTGCTGCCTCCCGCGCCCCGCCGCGCACTGCACGCCGCCGCACTCAAGGCCAGCGTGGGCGACGACGTGGCCGAACGCCGCCGCCGTGCGCACCACGCGGCCGTCTGCGGTGCCCACCAGGAGGCCTCGCGCGACTACCTGTCGCTGGCCGAGGAGGCCCGCTCCGGTCACCTGCCCGTGGAAGCGGAGCAGCACTACACGCGCGCGCTCGCGCTCCTTCCGGAATCAGATGACGCGCGCCGGGCCCAGGCGCTCGCGGGACGAGGCAAGGTCCGTCACCGCCTCCAGCGCTTCCGGGAAAGCCTCGCGGACCTGTCCGCCGCGCGCGCCCTGGCCCGCATCCGGGGCGACGCCGCGCTCGAAGTGGATCTGCTGCTGGAGGAAGCCACCGCGCGCGACTGGATGGAGGACTCGGATGGCTCCGCCGTCTGCACGCGCGAAGCACTCGACGCCATCGAGCCCCTGGACGCGCCGCGCCTGTCCCTTCGCTGTGGCCTGGCCCGGGGCCGTCTGCACGTGCGTCAGGGCGAGTGGGCCGCCGCGGCCCGCGTGCTCACCTCCACCGCCGAAGGCTCCGAGCGCGCCCGGGACCACGAGACGCTGGTCGTGTCGCTGGCCCTGCTGGGCTCCGCGCTCACCTTCCTGGACCGCGCGCCAGAAGCCGCCGAACGCTTCGACGAAGCCCTGGAGCGCTGCGAGGCCGCGGGCGACGGACTGCACAAGGCCGCCGTGCTGTGCAACCGCGTCCTCTTGTGGCTCCGCCAGGGCGACGTGCCCCGCATGGAAGCGGACCTGCGTCGCGCCATGGCGCTGGGCCGCGAATTGGCCCACGCGCAGATGGAGCGCTGGTCCACCTTCAACCTGGCGGAGGTCCTCTACATGCAGGGCCGCCTGGACGAAGCGCTCCCCCTCGCGCAGCGAGCGCATGAGTTGGGCGTGCGCTTCTTCCGCGAACACCCCGTGCCCGTGGACGCGCTGCTCATCGCCCGCATCCAGGCCGCCGCGGGAGACGAGGCAGCGGCGGCCCGCCAGCTCGCCTGGATTTCGGAGCGCTGTCCGCCGGAATCCCTGCCGCCCACCGCCATCATGCGGAGGCTGGTGGAGCTCCAGGTCCATCAACAGGCCGCCGGCGCCTTCCAAGCGACGGACTGGGCCGCGCTCCACACCGAAGCGGACGCGCTGGCCTCACCGGATGAGAAGGCGGAGATCCTCCTTCAGGCCACCGCCATCGCGCGCCGCACGGGCGCCATGGAAGAAGCCCTCGCGTGGCTCGAACGCGCCGGCCCTGTCGTGGCGGAAGCCCCGCTGTGGTCTACGCGTTTCCACGCATTGCGTGCCGCGCTCGTACCCTCAGCGCTGTAACGGGAATCGTTACACGGTGCCGCGCACGTAACCTTTCACGCTACAGGGAGACAAGAGGGCCGCGCCTGGGGTTTCCTTCCCTTCCTGTTTCCGAATCCTACCCAAGGAGTGTTCGCGCGATGGCCTCCTCCGTCCTCCGAGTCCCCTGGTGTTTCCTGTTGCTGGCCCTGACCGGCTGCGAACCCGCGCTCCCGGAAGACACCACCGCCAGCGCCGATTCCGACGTCGAGCTCGGCACGAGCAAGGCGGACATCCGCATCGCCAACTCACTCACGACGCGGGAGCTGGTGCTCAACGCCATCGCCGCGAACCACGACGCCAACGCTGCGCTGTCCACGAGCTCGCTGGAGTCCCTCTTCGACCCCGACGTGATGAGCCCTGGCACGGGCACCGCGCTCGTCAACAACCAGCTCCGCGACCCCTACGCGCAGCGCTTCATGGCGTACCTGGTGAGCTGTGCGTTGGGCGAGGGGGAGACGCTCGAATACCTCAACCCCTTCCAACCCTCCGGTTCTCAGCGCAGTGAATGGGCCGGCTCCGCGGGCCTCTGTCCGTGGTGGCGCACGCAGGCGCCGGGAGAAGCATGCCTCCGGCGCGTGACGGCGTGCCTCCTATCGCGCAACAACGGCCTGGGCTACCGCGTGGAGCTGTCCATGCGCGGAGAGATCCATGAGCCCGACCTCTCCATCGCGCAGCCGTTCGCGCTGGACGCATGGACGGTACCGCTCGACCACGTGCCGACCACGACCGCGTCCGTGAACAGCGCCGTGCCGTGCGACGAACAGACGGTGGGCGCGGAGCGGAACTGCGGCTGGAAGATGCACTCGGTGGGGTGGTGCCCGGCGGGGCAGACCATCTCCGTGGGCGCGGGCGGCCCGGCGGTCTGCCCGTCCGGGACGCCGCTGGGCTCCAGCGGCGAAGCACGCATGGTGCTGCGCGTGTGCCGGGGCATCGCCGGCTGCGACAAGACGGACGCGCGCCACGTGGAGTCCAGCCAGGGGTGCGTGCCGGAGTCCACGGACCCCTCGTCCTCCACGGACACGGACCCCTCCGTGAACTTCACCTGCCCTGTGTCGGGTGGGTACTTCACGGTGATGACCGCGCCCTGGGACAGCGACGCGGAGGGCACTGCGACCGTGGGCGTCTCGGCGGGAGTGCAGGCGCCGCTCTCCGAGCGCGCCGTGTACCGGGTTCGCGAGGGCGCCTTCTACGGCAACCTCTTCGGCAGGGACGCGCTCCGTGACGACATCAACGTGACGGTGACGTTGGTGGCGGGGCAGAAGGACCGCTACACCATCAACCGTCCGAAGGGCCGCCAGTCGAAGCCCGTCTTCAAGGACCTCTACTCCTGCTACGACCCGGGCTGGGTGTACGGCCGGGCGTACGCGACCTACCGCGTGTGCGCGCTGCCGGGCACGCAGGAGGACTGCGCGGCCACCGTGACGGGGCCGTGCTGGAGCACCACCCCGAACACGCCCTACCAGTGCAAGACGCAGGACGGCTCGCTGCTGTCGGGCGACGGCGACTTCGAGGCCTGCATGGACACGTCCAACCAGGTCTGGGAGGAGCCCGTCACCGTCTTCCTCAACGGCGCGTGCGACCTGGTGGATGATCAGCATCTGCAGCTGTGCAAGCGCTGGACGGAGCCCCCGCCGCCCCTGGAGACCTCACGGGGCCAGGGCAAGCGCTAGCCCATGAATGGCGAGGAGGCCCTCTACGGCGAGGAGCTTCGGCCCGGCGCGCTCGTGGGCGAGTGGGTCGTGGACCGCGTCCAGGTCCATGGCCCCGTGTCCGCGCTGTACCGGGCGCGGCACGCGCAATCCGGCGTGCCCGCGGCGCTGAAGGTGCTGCACCCGCAGGTGGCCGCGGCGGCGGTGGCGCTGCGGCGCTTCCGGCGTGAAGCCGCCACGCTGCAGCGGCTGCGCCATCCGCACATCGTCACGGTGCTGGGGTACGGCGAGCTGTCGGACGGCCGGCCCTTCATCGCCATGGAGTGGTTGGAGGGGCAGGACCTGGCGGCGGAGCTGGCCACGCGCGGGCCCCTGTCCCCGCGCGAGATGTTGGAGGTGATGGAGCAGGTGGGCGCGGCGCTGCGGGTGGCGCACGCGGCGGGCGTGGTGCACCGCGACCTGAAGGTGCAGAACGTGGTGCGGCTCGCCCCGGGGCGCGGCGGCCCCGCCGTGAAGCTGGTGGACTTCGGCGTGGCGAAGGGGCTGGTGCCGGGCGCTCCGGGCAGCTCGTCGCTCACGCACACCGGCGTGGTGCTGGGCACGCCGCTGTCCATGGCGCCGGAGCAGATCCGCGGCGAGGTGCCGGACGCGCGCACGGACCTGTACGCCGCGGGCGTGCTGCTCTTCCAACTGCTCACGGGCATGCCGCCCTTCCAGGGCACCACGCGCCACGAGGTGGAGCAGCAGCACCTGCACGCGCCGCCGCCACGCCCCGGAGAGCACGCGCCGGTGTCCGCCGCGCTGGACGCGGTGGTGCTGCGGTGTCTGCGCAAGGCGCGCGAGGAGCGCCACCCGGACGTGGACGCGCTCCTGGAGGACCTGCGGGGCGCGGTGCTGGGAGGCGCGGCACCGGTGGCCGTCCCTCGCGCGGTGGGGCTGTACGTGGAGGCCCGGCTGACGGGAGAACCGGACCCCGCGGCGATGGAGGATCTGGACGCGGGCCTGGAGCGCGCGAGCACGCTGGCGCGCGAGGCCGGCATGGAGGTTCGGGTGATGGGCGGTGCGTGCCTGCTCGCCGTGGCCAGCCTCCCGGACGACGTGCGACGCGAGCGGGAGCTGCGGGCGCGGGTGCTGGACGTGGGGCTCGCGCTGACGGGGAAGGGCACCTCCACCGCGCGCCTGCACGTCACCGTGCACGTGGACCGGCTGACGTCGCGGGAAGAGGCTCACGGCTGGACGGAAGCCACTGCCTCCGCGTGGGACGCGGCGGGCGGGGAAGGGGGCCTGCTCCACCTGCCTGGTTGGGTGCGGGGTGACGGAGAAGCGGCCACGCCCATCGTCACCGGCCCGGCGCTGCGGGGACTGGAGGCGGACTTCGTCGTCAGTCCCGTGCCGGATGCCTCCGAGCGTTGGCGGCTCTCCTCCCGGCGCTGAAGCCGCCTACGGCTTGATGCCGTGCCTGCGCAGCAGCCGGTAGAAGTGCACGCGGTCCATGCCGGCGGTGACGGCGGCCTGGGCCACCTTGCCCTGGTGTTTCTCCAGGAGCGCCCGCAGGTATCGCCGCTCGAAGTCGTCCACCACGCGCCGGCGCTGCTCCGCGTACGGCCGCGACAGGTCCAGCTCCAGCGGGCTGCCCTCCGGGCGAGAGTCCTCCTCCGCCAGGGGCAGCGCGTCCTCGAACACCAGGCAGCGCTCCAGGTGGTTGCGCAGTTCGCGCACGTTGCCCGGCCACGCCGCGTGCCTCAGGCGCGACAGGAACTCCGGCGTGCGCAGCGCGCCCGTGCGCTCCGGGTCCGCGCCCAGCGACGCCAGGATGCCCGACACCAGCATGGACAGGTCCTCCGGCCGCTGGCGCAGGGACGGCATGGCGATGCGCAGCACCGCGAGCCGGAAGAACAGGTCGGAGCGGAAGCGGCCCGCGTTCACCTCCGCGCGCAGGTCGCGGTGCGTGGCCGCGATGAGCCGCACGTCCACCGGCTGGTACGTGTTGCTGCCCACCCGGCGGATCTCCCGGTTCTCCAGCACGCGCAAGAGCTTGGGCTGCAACTCCGGGGGCAGCTCGCCAATCTCGTCCAGGAAGACGGTGCCGCCGTCGGCCTCCTCGAAGACGCCCGCGCGCCGGCTCACCGCGCCGGTGAAGGAGCCCTTCTCGTGGCCGAACAGCTCGCTCTCCAGGATGTGCGCGGGGATGGCGCCGCAGTCCACCACCAGGAACGCCGCGTCCTTGCGCCGGCTGGCCTGGTGGATGGCGAGCGCCGCCTGGCTCTTGCCCGTGCCCGTCTCTCCCTCCAGCAGCACCGTGACGTCGCGCGCGGAGGCCCGCTCCATCATCGCGAAGCAGCCGCGCATGGCCACGGACGTGCCCACCAGCGTGCCGAAGCGCGTCAACTCCGACAGGGGCAGCCGGTTGCTCTCCGCGCTGAAGTCGAACCGCAGCACCACGCGGCCCAGCCGCAGCAGGCTGCCGCTGCGCAGGATGCCCTCGACCACCTGCACGCCGTCCACGATGACGCCGTTGAGGCTGTCCAGGTCCTTCACCTGCGGGCCCTTGGGCCCGATGCGCACCTCGCAGTGGAAGCGCGACACGGTGGAGTCCTCCACCGCGAAGTCGTTGAGCGGATGCGAGCCCACCGAGCAGGTGTCCGCCGTGGACTCCCACACCATGCCCGCGCCCGGGCCCTCCACCACGGACAGGCGGAAGCGGCGCACCGTGGGCAGGTCCCCCGGACGGCGGGCCTGCTCGTACGGCAGCGTCACGTGGAGCGCGGCCTCCTGCCCCTCCTCGTCCAGGTGGGCGCCCTTGTCCTTCGACTCCCCGGGGGTCCCGTCGACGCGGGTTCGATCCGACACAGACATGCACCTGAAACTACCACGTCCGGGCCACACGGGGCGGGGCAGCCGGGTGTCCGGCAGGACACAGACGCGGTGCGCGCACGCAAAGCGTCAGCTCAGCGTCACGTCCAGGAACATCATCAGCACGAAGCCCACCATCAGCCCGGCGGTGGCCTCCTTCGCGTACTCCTGGCGGTGGCTTTCGGGGATCATCTCGTCGCTGACGACGTACAGCATGGAGCCGCCCGCGAACGCGAGCGCCCACGGCAGCACGCCTGAAGCGAACGACGTGGCGAAGAAGCCCACCAGCGCGGCCGTGCCCTCCACCAGCCCCGTGTAGAGCGCCACCAGCACCGCCTGCTTGCGGCTGTACGCCACGCCCATCAGCGCCAGCGCGACGACGAAACCCTCCGGGATGTCCTGCAGGCCGATGCCCACGAGGATGGGCGCGGCGATGGCCATGGAGCGGCTGCCCACGCCGGTGCCCACCGCCAGGCCCTCCGGGAAGTTGTGCAGCGCGATGGCCAGCACGAACAACCAGATGCGCTTCAGGTTCGCCGCCTGCGCGTTGCCCTCCTGGCCCTTGATGAAGTGCTCGTGGGGGATGAAGCGGTTGCACAGGTGCAGGAACAGACCCCCTACCAGCATGCTGCCCCCCACGATCAGTGCGGGGACGAAGCGCGACGTGGAGCGCTCCTCCGCCAGGTGGATGGCGGGCACGACGAGCGAGAAGGCCGTGGCCGCGAGCATCACGCCCGCGCTGAAGCCCATCAGCACGTCCTTGGTGCGCTGGGAGATGCCGCCCATGGCCAGGGCGGGCACGGCGCCCAGGCTGGTGGAGAGGACGGTGACGGCGCTGCCAACGAGCGCCAGGGCGAGGGTGGACGAGCCGAAACCGCTGTCGAACATGGCCCCCTCAACCTGCCGCTCTCCCCGCCGCCCGGCCACCTTTTCGGCGGGGCCGGGCGTGAAGGATGCCCGCCATGGAACAGCCGTTCCCCAGCGGACGCACTCAGGGCGACAAGCGCTGCTTCTCCCGCAGGATGAGGTGCCACTCCTGGAGGTTGCGCTGGAGCGCGGACAGCCACGCGTCGATTTCTGGATCCAGGCGCTTGTCCACGCCGCGCAGGGACTCCAGGAGCGGCCGGGCGCCGGACTGGCCCAGCCGCGCCAGTCCCTCCAATGCCGACTTGCGCACCGCGAGGTCGCTGTCGCTCCGGTACAGCGAGGTGAGCGAACGGCGAGCGCCCGCGGACTCAGAGCCCGGCACGCCGCCCAGCGCCTTCGCCGCCGCCGCGCGCAGGCCCGCGTTCTCCGAGCTCAGCTGTTGGGTGAGCTTGCGCACCACCTCCGGGCTCGCGGCCTCCATGGAGACCTCGCCCAGCAGGCGCATGGCCAGCGCCGGGTCGTCCGTGGCCGAGGCGACCTTCACGGCCGCTTCCGCCAGCTCCGGGTTGTGTCCGAAGTAGATGCCGGCGCTCTCCGTCACCAGGTTCTCCACCACCGCCTGGCGCACCTCCGGCGCGCTGTCGCGCACGAGTTGCTCGTAGGTGACGACGTCGCCGTTCTTCGCCATGAACTCCACCGAAGGTGAGCCCTGGAGCGCGCGCACCGCCGCGGCGCGCAGGCCGGGGTCCGCGTCCTGGCTCGCGCGGGAGAGCAGCGGCTGGAGCAGCTCCGGCTTCTGCGCGTTGCTCGCCTTGGTGGCCAGCGCCGCGCCCACGGCCTCCAGCACGGCGGGGTCGCGCTCCTGGCTCACGGCCCGGCCCAGGGCCTCCGGCGGCATGGCGATGGCGGCCTCCTTCAAACGCAGGCGTGCGTATTTGCGGTACGCGGGCGAGCCCGTCTTCATGGCCACGCGCACCTCGTCCAGCATGCCCTCCACCGTGCAGGCCGTCCGGGTGGGGACTGCGACGGGCGCGCCCTGCGCCAGGGCCAGTCCTGGCAGGAGCGACAGCCAGAGCACGCGGGCCTTCATTGTTCGCGAGCCCATCAGTGCGGCGCTCCTTCCTCGACCACGCAGTCGTGATGTTCCTTCTTGCCCATCCAGATGCGCGCGAAGTCCGTGGTGCCGGTGGCGTACAGCGCCTTGAAGTCCAGATAGTCCTGCCGCAGGCGTGGGTCCTTGCGCGCGAACTCCTCCACCAGGGGCAGCGCGTCCGCGCCAGCCGCGCGCACCGCGAAGCGCAGGAAGGCCCAGCGCACGCACAAGTCGTGCTCGCCGTCGAAGGCAGCGCGGTACGCGGCAAGGGCCTTCTGCGGGTCCTCGGTGACGGCGAGCCGGAAGGCGGCCATCTCGCGCACGTCGCGCTCCTTGTCGGTGCGCATCACCTTCGCCAGCGCATCGATGGAGTCCGAGTCGAGCAGCGGGTCGGAGTACGACGGCATCTCCAGCGCGAGCAGCCGCACCGCCGTGTCCTCCGACGTGGTGCCGATGTCCAGCAGGTCCTTCCAGTACGGCGCATACGTGCCGGTGCGCTCGTAGTCCTCCTTCATGACCCGGCCCAGCGTGCGCGTGGCCACCCACGCGGCGGAGTCCGCGGAGTCATCCATCGCGATGGCCTTGATTCGGCCGCGCGTCTCCGGCGTGAAGCGGTGCTGCGTCTCCAGCGCGTCCAGGACGGCGGCGCGGTCCTGGGTGAACAGCGACTTGTTCTCGGCCACCGCCATCAGCTTCTCCGTGACGCGCGGGTGTCGCACGGCGGGCGCGGTCTTGAGGGCCTCCAGGTAGATGACCGACTCAGGCGGCGCGGCGTTCACCGCCCACGCCACCAGTTGCAGTGCGCGGTCCGGGTCGTTGCCCACGAGCTCCGTCAGGCGCTCCTGGAGGTAGGCCACCAGCGCGGTGTCGCGCGCCTGGATGGCGGCGGCCACGGCGGCGTGCAGCGACTCCATCGTCGCGGACCTGTCCAACGCGGCCAGCCCGTCCCAGCACCCGGGCATGGGGATCTCCTCGCGAGGTCCAGCGCGCGCGGCGGGCGGAGGCTCCCCGGTGGCGCCATTCCCGGCTGCGGCCGTGGGTACGGAAGGAATCGCCGCGACGGGCAGCGAAGGACCGGCGTCATCGCTCCCAGCCGAGCCCCGCCACCACACGACGCCCAGGGCGACGAGGAGGACGAGGCCGGCGAGCGCGACCTTGAAGAGGGGACGGGAGGTCATGTCGAAGGGAGCTCACGCGGAAGAGGAACGACGGGCGCACGCGCGCCGGACGTCGGAGACGTGAAGCCGGGCAGGGGACGTGCGGCCCCTGCCCGAGGACACCCGAACGCGGGGCTACAGCGTGGGAACGCCCAGCCTGTTGGTGCAGTTGGCGTTGGTGCCGCACGTGGTGCCGACGCTGGTGTACCAGGCCGACTTGCGCGTGCCGTACTGCCGGTTGTCCGCGTGAACGTGTGGGCCGGTGGCGCTGCCCGTGCCGCCCACGAGCCCCAGCGCGCAGCGGTCGCACGTCTTCGTGCCGGAGCTGACGTTGGCGTAGAAGTGCAGCTGGCGGAAGTCCCAGCCGTTCGCGCCGGACACCACGTAGTAGTTGCCCGCGCCCCCGTTGCAGGTGGAGCCGTAGCAGGCCGCCGCGCAGCCGCCGTAGTAGTAATAGTAGTAGTTGCCCACCAGCATGCCCCGGTGGTTCCACTCGCCGCAGGATCCGTTGCCGATATCCAGCGCCGTGTGGCTGCTCCCGGTGCAGTTGTAATAGGTGGTCGAGTTCACGTAGGCCGCCGGGTCACAGATGGGGCCGTTCGCCGTGGCCGCCACTCCTGGACCAGCCCACGCCGCGGCGGCCAAGGCCACCCCGGCGGACAGCAACGTCTTCAGCTTCATGCGGTGCTCCCTCCCGTCATCCACCCCCCGTTTCCCCGCGAATGGGGCAGGGGCGGTGAAGCTGTAATACACGAAATCCTTGAAACCATCTCGCGAATCGGGAATTGAGAAACACAACGATTCCAGGGGCTTCCGTGCCGCGCCGTGTCGTTCCGGGTCGGGCGACGCAACTGGCGGCAAACGTTCACGACAATCTGGAATGTCGGCGTTCTGCCGACCCTGGCGCCCCGTCGCCCGGACCCCTGGCCAGGTGTCTCCGTCACCTGGGAGAAGCGACATGACCACGATTGGCAAGCCCGGCTCGCGCACGACGTCCCCTGTCAGCACCCCGCAGCCGAAGACGCCCGCCCCGCCGGCGAAGCCCAACGCGGTGAAGGCCGCCGTCACGCAGCGGATGTCGGACGGCTTCGACTCCGGGCCTCGCGCGGGTTCACGTCCCCAGCTGTCGGAGGTCCGCACCACCGAGACGGCGGTGAAGAAGGACAAGGACGGCGGTGGCTTCCTGGGCGGTATCGCGTCGGGCATCGGGTCGGCCCTCGACAAGGTCGCCAAGGGTGTGGCGAAGGCGCTCGCGCCGCAGGTGAGCACGAACGCGGATGGGCGCACGGTGGTGGACCTGGGCGCGGGCAACAACACCGCGAAGGTGACGCAGAACAAGAACGGCGGGCTCACCATCACGTCCGGCAGCGACACGGTGAACCTCACCGCCGAACAGTCCAAGGGCGTCATCATCAACGGCGGCGCCGGCAACGACTCCATCACCGTGGACGCGAGCGTCACGCAGGACATCACCCTGGACGGTGGTGACGGCGACGACAAGCTCACGGGCGGCGCGGGCAGTGACACGCTCATCGGCGGCGCGGGCAACGACACCATCATCGGTGGCGAGGGCAAGGACACGCTGAAGGGCATGGACGGCGACGACTACCTGGAGGGCGGCGCGGGCGATGACCGCATCATGGGTGGCGAGGGCCGCGACGTGATGTACGGCCTGGACGGCAACGACTACCTGTCCGGCGGCAAGGGCCGGGACTACATCGACGCGGGCGCGGGCAACGACCGGGCCTATGGCGGCGAGGGCGACGACCAGGTCATCGGCGGGCGCGGCGACGACACGCTGAGCGGCGGCGCGGGCAACGACGCGGTGGCGGGCGGCGCGGGCAAGGACACGGTCCGCGGCGGCACGGGCACGGACAAGCTCTACGTGGAGGAGGGCGAGACCACCGCCGACGCGGCCGAGGGCGAGCGTGAAATCGTCGACATGACGGACGCGGACCAGCGGGGCTCCTCCGTCTCCGTGACGGGCAGCGCGGAGTTCCAGGCGCGCGTGCAGTCGGACCTGGACGCGATGCGCTCGCTGCCTTCGGGCCAGGACCTGCTGCGCACGCTGGACGACAGCGGCAAGAAGACGGTCATCCGCGAGACGTCCAGCGGCAACAGCGCGGGCGGCACGAACTTCAACGACGGCTTCATGAACGCGGACGGCACGCCGGGCAAGGGCACGGACTCGCAGGTGAACTACAACACCACGCGCATCTCGCTGGGCAGCGAGGAGTGGATGAACCGCCCGCCCGTCGTGGGCCTGTTCCACGAGCTGGTGCACGCGTCGGACATGAACAACGGCACGCTGGCGCTGGGCTCCAAGGACGGCACGCGCAACCTGGAGACCTCCGCGGTGGGCCTGCCCATCGACCTGGACCAGGACCCGTCCACGCCGGACGTGGTGCAGGGCGGACGTCCCGGAGAGAACGTCCTGCGCGACGATCTGAACCTGCCGACCCGCCCGCGCTACTAGGATTCGGGGGATGAAGACCTTCCGCCGCGCTGGTGCCATCATGGCGCTGGCAATCATCATGGGCTGTGCGCGGGCGCCGGAGCGGCCCGCGCCCCCAGCAGCGGATCCAGGAGGACAGCGCGTGGCCCAGGCGGACGTGGAGCTGAAGGTGGAGTCGGTGGCGCGCGAGGCGGACACGCTCGCCGTCACCTACGCGGTGCACAACCGGACGCAGAAGGCCGTGCTGCTCACGGACGGCCTGTGGGACGTGGGCTTCAGCGGCCACCTCACGCTGGCGCCCGAGCGGGCCTACGTGGACCTGTCCGGCGGCAAGGTGGTGCTGTCGCGGATGTTGCTGCCGGTGCCGGAAGACCTGGCGGTGGAGGCACCGGAGGTGCCCGCGGTCAGCCGCGTGGAGCCGGGAGCCACGGCGAATCGCCGCGTGGTGGTGCCGCTGCCCCTGCGCACCGCGCTGCCCTACGCCACGGGCCCGGAGGAGACGCGCGAGCTGTCCACCGTGCGCGAGGTGTCCCTGCGCGTGGGCTACCTGCCGGACGCGGACGCAATGACGCTGAGCCAGGGGAAGGACGCGCAGGGCACGCCCATCCAGACGCCGCGGTACGGGCCGGCGGTGACGGCGCAGCGGGTGTTGGACAGCGGACCCCTGCCGGTGACGGACGCGAAGTAGGGAGCCCGGGTCCTGGCGGAAGAGGACGAGCGCGATGACGGCTCCGGGCCCGTCATCGTCACCGAGGACGAGGAAGGACGCCGCTCGTTGCGCTTCGGCGACGGGGGGGCGCGCCAGAGCGTGGTGTGGCCTGGCGAACCGCTGCGGCTGGAGTTGCCGTACACCCGCATGGTGATGGTGGCGCTGGCGTTCGTGCCCCAGCCGGAGAACATCCTCGCCATCGGATTGGGCGGCGGCTCCATCCCCATGTTCCTGCACGCGGTGCTGCCGGACACACACATCGACGTGGTGGAGCTGGACGCGGCGGTGGTGGACGCCGCGAAGGAGTACTGCGGCTTCCAGGAGGACGCGCTCCTGCGCGCGCACGTGGGGGACGGGCGGGCCTTCATCGAGGCGGACGGGCCGCCCTACGACCTCATCTTCCTGGATGCGTATGGGGCGGATCAGATTCCCGGGCACCTGGCCACGCGCGAGTTCCTGGGCGCGGTGCGTTCACGGCTGACGCGGGGCGGGGCGGTGGCGAGCAACGTCTGGGAGTCCGCGGGGAACCCGCACTACGAAGCGATGGTGCGCACCTACCAGGTGAGCTTCCACGGCCTGTCCATCTTCGAGGTGCCCACCACGACCAACCGCGTCCTGGTGGGGCTGGAAGGCCCGTCGCGGCTGACGAAAGAGGCGCTGGTGGAGCGGGCCCGCAAGGTGGAGCGTGAGCGGAAGCTGCCGTTCCGGTTGAGCACCCTGGTGGCGCAGCGCTACCGGCCCCTGACGCGGAGGCTGGGGCGGGGGCGGGTTCTGAC
>NZ_RAWQ01000233.1:0-15753 GCF_003668965.1 Corallococcus sp. AB030 | reverse complement strand
GCACCATTCTGGAGCGCTCCGGATGGGGCGGGTGGTCCAATCCGGAGCGGCCCCGCGCCGTGGGGGATTCCTGGTACATCCGGGGCCATGCCAACGATTGCGTTCTGCACCATCAAGGGAGGCGTCGGGAAGACGACCTTGTGTTCGCACGTGGCGGCGGCGCTGGCGGACGCGGGGCGCCGGGTGCTGCTGTTGGACCTGGATCCGCAGGCGCATGCGTCGCTGGTGCTGGGCCTGGAGACGCGTGAAGGCCCGTGCGTGGCGGATGCGTTCGGGCCCCGGCCGAAGCACAAGTTGGATGAGATCGTGGTGGCGTCGCCGAAGCGGCAGGGGCTGTTCATCGCGCCGGGGGCACCGCGCATGGCGGCGCTGGAGCGCGAGTTGTTCGGCTGGGGTCACCGGCTCCAGGCGATTCCGCGCGCGCTGAAGACGCTGTCGTGGACGCCGGACGTCATCATCGTGGACACGCCGCCGAGCATCGGCGCGTTCACGGAGGCGGTGTTGTGCTTCGCGGATGTGGTGGTGGCGCCGGTGCCCACGGGCGCGTTCGCGCTGCAGGGCCTGGGCGAGATTGAGACCGCGTGGCGCGACGTGCGCGAGCAGGGCGGCCAGCTGGTGGCCGCGGTGAACCTGTGGGATCGGCGCACGCCCGCGACCAACGAGGCGATGGAGGAGGCGCTGAAGGACGTGACGGTGCCGGTGCTGAAGGCACGCATCCCGCGCTCGGAGTCCATCAACCAGGCGGGCCTGGGCTACGAGGTCGTGTTCGACGTGAGCCCGAACGCGGCGGGCGCGGAGGAGCTGCGCGCCATGTCCCGCGAGCTGGCGAAGCTCGCGGGGCTGCGCTGACGCATCAATCCAGTTGTCCGACGGTGCCCGTCCGCAGGGGCCCGGCGCGCCGGTAGGTGAGCAGCGCCACCCCGTTGGGCGTGATTCGGGACGCGGCCAGTTGCAGCATGCGAGGCTGCGTTCCCGCTCCGAAGAGGCGCCGGCCGCTGCCCAGCGTCACGAACTCCGTCACCGTCAGTTCCATCGTCGCATCCGTCCCTTCCGGGCAGTCCCATTGCCCGTCCAAATTGGCGACGAATGGGCCACGTGCGGATCGACATGCCTGTTCGGGCGGGTGCCACCGGTGGGGCAGGCATGCGCTGGCTCAGGGAGCGGGTAGACCCGGGGCCAGCGCCGAGCGCACGTTGGCGTCGGTGAAGGTCGTGCCCCAGACGGCGTTGATCTCCTGGGCGATAAAGGTGGCGCCCGGCTGGAGCGTTCCCAGAGAGGGTTCGAACATCAGCACGCGCGGATCGGTGAGCTCCAGCAGGCGGGGCACCACGTCGCTCACGTCGCGGCCCTGCTCCTGGGCGGCGCGCACGCCCTGCAGCCACGTGCGCACGGTGCCCTGTGCGTGGGGGACGTAGAGGGGTTGCTCCGCCGCGCCCAGCGTCACGAAGAGGTGCCCCAGGCTCAGCGTGATGACGACGCCGCCGTGCGCGCTGAGCAGCGGTCCGTGGTCCGGCGGCAGGGTGTTCCAGTCCACGGCCGGGAGGTTCTGGAAGTACATGGGAGTGAAACGCTGCGGGGCCTGGGCGACGAGCGCGCGCGTGTGCTCCACGGGGATGAGCGTGTCCCAATCGTCGTGGAGGATGAGGAACGGCGTCTGGACGGTGCTGGCCAGGTGGGCGGAGTTCCAGCGCGTGTAGTCCGTGCCGGGGGTGACGGGGTCGCCGCCGGTGGTGGCGTAGATGCGGCGGAAGTAGGGCTCGAAGAACTGCTGGTAGCGCGAGCGCATGGCCGGGTCGCTCACGCGCGCCGGCACCCATCGACTCACGTAGTCCACCTCCGCCGCGAAGTCGGACAGCGGGGACAGGGCGACGCCCACGGCGGGCACCACGGTGGAGGGGGCGTCCGCCGCGGCGTAGAGCGCCTCGTAGCCGCCCCAGGAGCCGCCGAAGATGCCGATGCGGCGGGTGTCCACGTTGGGGGCCTGGGCCAGGAAGCGCATGCCCGCGTTCATGTCGTCGCGGTCATTCTGGAGGTCTCCGCCCGCGTAGAAGCGGCCGAAGACGGCGAGCACGCCGAAGTCATGGAACAGGTGGATGAAGGCCTCGCCCGCGATGAGCTCCGGCGTGGTGGGCGTGAACGCGATGGGGGACGAGCCCGGCCCGTAGTGTGGCTCGCTGTCGTCCGGGTGGATGCCGGCGCCGCGCGTGGCCCACTTCGCGTCCACGGCCTCGCCGGTCCAGGCGATGCCGTCGTAGGGCTTGGTGAGCACCACCGTGGGGGACACGCCGGGCTTCCGGGGTGGGAACCACTGCGCATAGGTGGCGGCGCGGCCGGGCACCTCCAGCTTGAGCAACTGGTAGGGCCACGTCTGACCCGCGGCGTTGAGCTCCCCGGCGCCAAGCTGCGTCACCTGGACCGTGCCCGGATCCGTAGGCGTCTCTTCCGGGATCTGGCAGGCGTTGGTGGACGGGCTGGGGTTGCTGCAGCACGCGGTGGGGAGGGTGCCCAGGAGGGAAAGGGCCAGGAGCGTGGTCGGGAGGAAGCGCATGCCCCAGCAGACACCGCGGCGCGGAATTTCTGAAAGCGTCCCCGTCCTTTCCGGACGAGGATGGCGGCACATGGACTACCAGGCGGTGTTGTCGGAGGTCTGGGACGCGGTGCGGCCGGTAGTGGGTCAGGGCCGCGTCGCGACGTACATCCCGGCGTTGGCGGCGGTGGACCCGGGCCGCTTCGGCATGGCGCTCGCGACGGTGGAGGGGGACGTGTACGGCGTGGGGGACTGGCGCGAGCCGTTCTCCATCCAGAGCATCTCCAAGGTGTTCACGCTGGCGCTCGCGCTGTCGAGGGACGGGGACGCGCTGTGGAAGCGCGTGGGCAAGGAGCCGTCGGGCAATCCGTTCAACTCGCTGGTGCAGCTGGAGTACGAGCAGGGCATCCCACGCAACCCGTTCATCAACGCGGGGGCGCTGGTCATCACGGACCGGTTGCAGCGGCTGACCGGGGATGCGCGCGGCACGCTGCGGGACTTCCTCCGCGCGGAGAGCGGCAACCCGTCCGTGGACTTCGATCCAATCATCGCGGCCTCGGAGGCGGATCACGGCCACCGCAACCGAGCGCTGGCCCACTTCATGGCGAGCTACGGCAACATGGAGAGCGCAGTCCCGGAGGTGCTGGAGCACTACTTCTGGCAGTGCTCGCTGGCGATGAGCTGCGCGGACCTGGCCCGGGCCTGTGGTTTCCTCGCCCGGCATGGGCAGCGCTCGGACGGGTCAAGGCTGCTCACGCGCAGCCAGGCCAAGCAGGTCAACGCGGTGATGCTCACCTGCGGCACGTACGACGCGGCGGGGGAGTTCGCCTACCGCGTGGGCCTGCCGGGCAAGAGCGGCGTGGGCGGGGGCATCATCGCCGTCATCCCGAACCGCTGCGGCCTGTGCGTGTGGAGCCCCGGGCTGGATGCGCGGGGCAACTCGGTGGCGGGCGTGGAGGCGCTGGACCGGTTCACGACACTGACCGGCCTGTCCATCTTCTAAAGACCGTGGCGTCGGGGTTACTGGCCCTGTTCTTCGAGGGCCTTCAGCCAATAGGACTTCCCACCGGACGTCAGCGCACCCGCCAGGAACTCCGCGAACGAGTGGGCGATGACCGGGCAGTAGTAGGGGTCCGGGAATCCCTCGCGGTAGCCGTCGCGGAGCGGATAGCGCCCATGTGTCTGTTGCCCCACGTCCAGGAGCGCAAAGTTGCTGTCCTGGAGTTGGCACACCGCATACCAGTCCGATGGACCCGCTGCGTCCGTATCGGCTTGGGACATGACGACCCGTGCGCGCCGCACCTCGGCGAGCGGCAGAATGGAGTAGGGCGCGTTGGAGCCGCGGAACAGCCTGGCTCCATCGAAGCGCGTGTAGAAGGCGCGCAGGTCCGGATCCAGGCGCCAGCCCATTCGAAGTTCGAACGCATCGACTGCCGCTGCCGTCGCGGGCGGATGTGGGAAGTGCTGGGCGGCCACGGCGTCGAGGAGTTCGGTCATCGTCGGCATGTGGCTACTCTCCGTAGGGATGGCTGACCCCGACGCTCGTCCACGGGGGTTGTCCTGCGTAGCACTGGTTGTAGACCTGATTCAGGCCAGAATGGAGGTCGGCCGGATAGGGGATGATGTTGTCCCAGTCAGTAGGGTTGCCACCGTGCTTGAGGTCGCGGATGTGGTGGGCCGGGTAGTTGTTCCCACTGGCGTCAGTCGGCCACTGGCCGAACTTCTCCGCCCATCGATCACGGAATCCATCTCGGATGGACTCCCACCGTCCCCGTGCTGTCGCGTTCTGGCTGACGCTCAGTGCTGGGTAGTTACAGCAACAGTTGGCGATACCGAACCTGCTCCCCGCTCTGAACATGTTGCCGTCGAAGTCCATCTTCACGTCCGCGATCCAGACGCAGCCTTGGAGCGCAAATCCCTCCCCGGTGCATTTGTCGCGGCAGTAGTTCATAAGCTGCGGACTGCACTGCCACGGGCCGTAGAAGATGTTCGTCCTGAACTGCCCACCGCCTGGGACCATGACCTGCGGCCCCACCCATCTGCGCACACCAACCGCCGAACCCATGGCGCCTTCAGTGCATGCGGACAAGGACAGCGCTCCGGTCAGCAGCGCAGCAACGCGGCGCCGTGAGGCATTGATCGTGTTTGTCATGCTGAGCACGGTATCGGTCGGCACCGACACGCCTGCCCTCAGAGGCCGCGGCTTCAGCGCAGTCCGTCCAACAGCGCGGCCAGCTTCTGGGGCTGGGACGCGAAGGGGGAGTGTGACGTGTCCAGCGTGTCCACGGTGAAGGCGTTGCCGGGTGTGAAGGCGTCCGCTTCGCGGATCATCAGGTCCTGGAGCGCGGGGACCAGGGCGCGGTCCTGGGCGCAGCGCAGGTAGCTGCGTGGGATGCGGCCCCAGCGCTCCTTCGTGGCGCCGACCTTGCCAATCCACAGGGACACCGGGATGTCGGGCGTGAGCGTGAGCGCGAAGGGCAGGAAGGCTGCTTCGTCCACGTCATGGTAGAAGCCCACGCGCAGGGCCTCCCGGTACGCCGCATCACCGCGCGGATTGATCCGCACCGCGCCCAACTTCGCGGCGTCGCCAATGAAGAGTGACGCGCTGTACGGCGTGTGAGCCTCGGGCAGGGCGCCGTAGCCACTGGCGCTCTGGAGGCGCAGCGGGACATAGGCGCTCAGGTACACCAGCCGGCCAATGAGGTGCGGGGCCTTCTCCGCCGCGCGGGTGATGACAGTGCCACCCGCGCTGTGGCCCACGAGCACGGGCTTTGCGCCGCCCTGGAGCTTCTCCAGCGCGGCGACCACCGCGTCCGCGCAGTCGTCCAGCGTGACGTCGGCCAGGGGCGAGCGCTCCTCCTTGAAGCGCGCCGCGTCGCCCGTGAGGTAGGACGCGGGGAAGCGCGCGTTCAGGCCGTGGCCGGGCAGGTCGATGGCAACAACCTGGTGTCCCTTCGAGGTGAGCGCCTCCGCGACACGTGTCCAGTGCAGGGCGTTGTGCCACGCGCCGTGGACCAGGAGGAACGTCCGGGGCCTGCGTGGCGCCTTCCCGGGCGTGGCCGCGAGCCCGAGGCCTGGCAACAGCCCCGTGCCCACGAGGGCTGTCTTCATCACGTCACGACGGTTCATGGGGGACTCCTTCGTTGGGGGGAAGCAGGGCCATGAGCCGCTCGCGCAGGCGGGCGAGGTCGAAGAGCTGCCGCTCCACCTCCGCCAGGCGCTCCCGGTGGGCGGCGAGCGCGTCCGGGCAGATGGCGTCCGTGACCTGCCGGAGCATGCACGGCGGGAAGGTGGCGATCTCCTCCAGGGAGAAGCCCAGGCGGATCATCCTCGCGACCTGCATGACCTGGGGGACGGCGACCTCGTCGAAGTCGCGGTAGCCGTTGTCGCGGCGGTGGGAAGCGACGAGCCCCGCCTTGTCGTAGTGGCGGATGGACCGCGCACTGCTGCCCGTGCGCCGGGCGAGTTCTCCGATGTTCATCCTGCGCTCCTGAATCCGGATGCCAGGACCCCCAACATCCATGGGGCCCCTCCCGGTCGAGCCGGTTCAAAACCTGTCCTACTGTCGGACAGGTTTCCGCGGTCCGCTCCCGGCGGGCAGACCCGGCCGGGTTCTTTCCTTCTCATTCCTGAAGACTCCATGGCCGAGAGCTTCGGGCCTGACACTGGTGTCAAGGTCAAGACCCCGGCGGGGGAATGTGACCGCGATGTCCCCACGGGATGTCCGACCGCGATCTACGGTGCGCCGCGTGAGCCCGTCTTCGCCCGTGCCCCGTCCGCGTCCCGCGCTTCTCACGCTTGCCTACCTGGCCTTCGTCAGCCTGGGGTTGCCGGACGCGGTGCTGGGGGTCGCGTGGCCGTCGCTGCGAAGCACGTTCGGCCTGTCGCAGGCGACGATGGGCCCCATCCTGGGGACGGCCGCGGTCGCGTACTTCATCTCCGGGTTGCTCGCGGGCCGGCTGATGCGGGCGATGAACCTGGGGCTGCTGCTGGCGCTGAGCACCGGCTCGGTGGCGCTGGGGCTCACGGGCTACGCGACCGTGCCCCTGTTCGTGCTGTTCCTGGCCGCCGCCTGCTTCATCGGCTTCGGTTCGGGCGCCATCGACTCCGCGCTCAACAACTACGCGGCCCAGAACTTCGGTCCCAAGCACATGAGCTGGCTTCACGCGGCCTACAGCGTGGGGGCCGCGGTCGGGCCGGTGTTGATGACCGCGCTGCTTGCTCGGGGGGCGGGTTGGAGGACCGGCTATGCGGTCCTCGCCGTGGTGCTGGGGACGCTGGCGCTGACGTTCCTGTTGATGCGCCGGTTGTGGGACGCACAGGTGGCGGCGCCCGGCGAGGAGCCTCGCGCGGAGGTGCCCACCGCGTCCGCCATGGAGGCCGTGCGCCGGCCCCGCGTGTGGCTGCAGATCTTCACGTTCTTCTTCTACACGGGCGTGGAGGTGACGGCGGGCCAGTGGAGCTTCACCGTGCTCACCGAAGGCCGGGGCCTGCACACCGCCGCGGCGGGCACCTGCGTGAGCATCTACTGGGGCAGCCTGCTGGTGGGACGCGTGCTGTCAGGCTTCGTCGTCGAACACATCGGTCCGGTGCGGATGCTGCGCGCGAGCACGGTGCTGGCGGTGGTGGGCGCGGCCCTGTTCGCGATTCCCGCCGTGCCGCCCGCGCTGGGGCTCGCGTTGCTGGGGTTGGCGCTGGCGCCCATCTTCCCTGCCCTGATGTCAGTGACGCCGCGCCGCGTGGGCCTGGATGTCTCCGCGCACGCGGTGGGCTTCCAGGTCAGCGCGGCGACGGCGGGCGTGGCGGCGATCCCCAGCCTCGCGGGTGTCATGGCGGAGCGATGGGGCCTTCAGGTCATCGCTCCGTACATGCTCGGGGTCGCCGTGGTGCTGGCCCTGCTGCACGGCGTGCTGTCCGCCATTGCGGATCGTCCCCAACTCTCCCGCTGAGCGCGGACCTCAGCTCCCGGCCGGAAGCTCCGCGCTGCGCAGTGTCTTCGGGCCCTGCTCCGTCCACTGCGACAGGCGCAGCGTCGCGCCTCGCGCCGAAGCGTTCGGCTCCACCTCCACGAAGGTGAAGCGCTGCTCCAGCTTCGCGTGCTTCTGCTTCGCCGGGTCCAGCGACGGATTGACCTGGAGCTCCGCGAGGTATTCGCCCCATTCCTCGTCGGAGGCCTCCGGGGCGGGGAGCCGCAGGAGGGAGATCCACGTGCCGGTGTTGGCGTAGAGGGGGCCGTCGCCCTCGTGCCAGCGGGCCGCGTGCGTGTGGCCCATCACCACCGCCTGCGGGTTGTACTTCTTGCCCAGCCGAGCGGTCTCCGCGAGCTCGTCCTTGCCGGGCTCCAGGGCGAAGTAGTCCGTGCCGGTCCTGCCAGCGACCGCGCGGTGCAGGCGTGCGTAGAACGCGAACCCCGCCTTGGCCAGCTTCAGCCGGGCACGGCCCAGGGCCTCCGGGTTGTCGAAGGCGTTGAGCTTCTCCGGGTCGAGCACCGACAGCAGGGCGTCCACCTCGTCGTCCTTCAGGTCCACTCGCGCCAGGCTGCGCGCCAGGTGCACGTCCGCGTCCGACCCGCCCACCGCGTCCATCGGTTCGAGCGCGAAGGCCGGCGCGAGGCCCCGGTTGTCCAGCAGGCGCCGGATGAGCGTGAGCGTCCCCGCGTTGAACAGGACCCGGAGCGCGTCGGGCTTCACGCCGAGCGCCACCATCACCGCGCCCTCGAAGTCCGGCTTGAGCAGGTCCATGTACCGCATGCGGTGCTGGTGCTTGAGCGGGTTGAGCAGCGTCTTCACCAGCACGGAGCCCGGCGGATAGCGGAAGCGGTTCGCCCGCTCCGACGACAGGAGCGAGTCGTAGTCGATGCGGTTCGCCACGTCGGTGTGCTCGCCGTGCGTCACCAGCACGCGCGAACCGCCGACCTCCAACTGCAGGGGCGCGGTGCCGTCTCGGAACTCCAGCCGCGAAGCGATGTCCTTGGGCTGGCCCAGCGCGGAGCGGATCACCTCCTGGACGTCCGGAAGAGCCAGCTCCAGGTCGTGGTTGCCCACCACCATCGTCGCCCGGCCTCCCGCGGCCAGCACCCGCCCGAGCGCCTTCAGCGCGGGCGCGGTCGCCGCGGATGTCACCAGCGCGCGGGCCTGCTCCAGCGTCCGCTTCGGGTCCACCGCCAATGGGTCGTCGTTGAGCAGGAAGTCGAAGCTGTCCCCGTTGAGGACGACGTGGGTGGGCGTGCGGGTGAAGGAATCGAAGAGGGCGGGCAGCTCGGCGGCACCCGCGAAGATGTCGTAGGGGCCACCGTTGCCGAGGTGGAGGTCGCTGAGAATGAGCGTTCGCATGGGTCGATGCTCCTTTCAGGGAAGCGCCTGCAGGTCGTTGTGCCGGATGCTCACGGCGGGATCGCCGAGCACCACGTAGTTGCGAGCGTCGTTGCGTTCGATCCACCGGTGCAGCAGCTCGCGAGGCTGGAGCTTGCCGTTGGACGTGTTGGCATCCAGGTGCGTCAGCAGGATGTTGTTGGCGGCGGAGAACCGGTCGCGGAAGTCGCGCAGCGCGTGGCCCACCGGCATTCCCGCCATGATCTTCCAGAGCGTGTTGCGGAACGGGTGGATGGTCGTCTGGGTCATCTGCAGGGGCTTGATGGAGAAGCCCCACGCCCGCTCCACGTGGCCGATCACCGCCAGCGCGCCGCCGTTGGGATGGGCCAGGAGCCGCCGGGGCAGGGCCGCGACGAAGGGAGCACTCGCGAGCGCGTCACCACTGCGCGAGGCATGGAGCGGGAACTCGTCGTTCGCGGGCGTGCCCATGCCGAAGCAGGCGAAGAAGAACGCCACCAGGCCATGGATCCGCGCGTCGTCCTGGATGTCCGACGCCGCCACGTAGTGCGCGGGGGCCATCGCGCCAAATCCGGCCCAATCCTGGCTCAGCAGGGCGCCCTGTTTCGTGAGCTGGAGCGGATCATTCGCCTTGAAGCCCACGCCATGGGACGCGGTGAAGAGCACCGCCGGGCGCACGTCGCGGCCATGGAGCGCGGCCAGCAACCATTCACGGGTTGCGTCATCCTCGATGGCCTCACGGCTGGCGAAGCGGGCCTTCGCGGCGACCGTCTTCGACAGCTGGGGAGGCTGATCCAACGGCGCACCACGGGCGAGCGGAGCGACGAGGTTGTCCGCGCTGAGCTCCGTCGAGCGGTCCCCAGGGTGCTTGGGTCCCCACCAGTTCACCTGCCGGTGATTGGGCACGGAAGCGCCCGTCTCATACGCCACCACGCTGTCCGCATAGCGCCCGTACTCCGCGGGCGTGTCGAAGGAGAGCCGGCCCACGGCGTACGACAGGGAGAGCGAGTGCTGCACGTCGAACGGGATGACGTCAGGCCCGCCCACGAGCAGGAGGTAATAGGGAACGATGCTCGGCTCCACGTCGCCGATGGGCGCTCCGTGCCGCTCCAGGAACTGATGCGCCGTCTCACCGGACTGGTAGGTGAGGACGTGGCACCGGTCCGCTTCTTCCATGCGCTCGCGCCGATGGGCGATGAGCGGCTCCAGGCTCTTGCGAAGCTCCTCGGAGGCGGACGCCGGGAACACCACGCCCCAGCCGGCCTTCGTGTAGTCCTCCGGAGGCGCGTCGGGCGGCAGGCCGAAGCTGAGACGCATGGGGAGGAACTCAAGCCACTTCCTCCACGCTTCGAAATACGCGGCCTCACCCCGAGGCTCCGCCACCTCCGCGGCCGCGGGCAATGCGATGGGCGGCACCAGGTACTGCCCGGTGACGCCATCGATGCCGTTGAAGACCAGCGGATCTTCCGGGCTGGCGATGGGGCGCTCCACGTTCACCTCCTCCTCGCCATCCTAGGCGTCCCTGCTGACCTGGAAAGAGCGGACAGGGGCCCGGCTGTCAGGCCCCTGGCGTTCGCGGCAGCGGATGTCGCGTGGCGGGCTCGCTCTCCGACCCCGAGGCCGACCTGTCACCTGGTCCACGGTCTCCTCGTCCTCTTGGGCAGGGGGCCGACCGTTTCGTGGTGGCAATCCCTTATGCCGCGTTCGGATCCCGCTGGACTTGTGGCGTGCAGGCGCAAGTCATTGTGGGGTGTCTGACTTTGACCTGATGCGTCTGGCATTGCGGGGCGTGTCTGTGTTCACGTCCGCTCCGCGTCCGGCGCACATGGCACCCCTCGCCACGACCGTCCGGGCGCGAGGGAGAACACTCATGACGAAGAAGCCCCGTTTCCAGGATGTGGTGGAGGGCTGGCTGGCCGGCAATGAGGAGTCCCAAGGCATGACCAACCCCGCGGGACCGCTCTTCGTGGGAGGTGCGCGCACCGAACAGGCGCTCACCGAGTCCAACCTGGTGGCGGACACGGGCTGCAGCGGCTGCACCGCGTCCATCGACGTCCACTGTTGTTGATGCCAGCGGGCGGCTCCCGTCCGCCCGTCTGAAGCATCCCTCCGGCGCCGCATCCCGGTGCCGGAGGGCCTTCCGAGAAATCCCCTCATCCGGTCCCCACCCCCAAGGGAGCCCCACCCATGGTGCATGAGCAAGCGTTGACGGTCACCGAAGTCCCGCCCGCCGGGTGGCTCGCTCGCCCCGTGAACGTCTTGCTGGCGCCGCAGCTGGAGACGCTGTCGGAGCGGCTGGCTCGGATGGCGGACCTCTCCGCCCGGGAGCGCGAGGTCGTGGAGACAGCGGCCCGGCAGGCCGTGGGCTTCAGCGCCCAGCTCAAGCTCAACCGGGTGTTGCTCCTGGAGCTTCACGCGGCGGGGTTGGAAGGGTGGCTGGACGCCACGGACTCCGAGGGCCGGTGGAACCAGTTCCTCGACCGGGCGTGCACCTCCGGCTTCCACGCGCACCTGCGCGAGCGCTATCCGCCGCTCCTCGACCGGTTGGCCACCGTGGGCCGGCTCCAGGCCCAGGCGGTGTTGCGGCTCGCGGAGCGGTTCGTCGCGGACCGGGACGCGCTGTCCGCCTTGCCAGGCAAGCCTCGCGGCGCGCTGAAGCGGCTGCGGCTGGGCGAGGGCGATGCCCACCGGGGCGGCCAGACGGTCGCGTTGCTCGAACTGGAAGAGGGGCAGGTGCTCTACAAGCCCCGGTGCATGCGCGTGGACCGCGCGCTGGAGGGGCTGCTGTCGAGGCTGCTCGCGCCGGATGACGCCGCCACGCGCATCCGCGTGCCGTCCGTGCTGGTGCGCGCGGGCTATGGCTGGGCGGAGTTCGTGGAGCACCGCTTCTGCGAGGGCGAGACCGAGCTCGCGCGCTTCTACCGGAACCTGGGCCACTGGCTCGCGGTGATGCGCCTGCTGGGCGGCACGGATCTGCACTCGGAGAACCTCATCGCGTACGGGCCCGTGCCGGTGGTGGTGGACGTGGAGAGCCTCTTCACCCCGGACCCGCCCGTGCCCCCGGCGGAGCGCGGGCTGGCGGTGGACCTGGCGGCGAAGGCCATCCGGGGCACCGTGCTGCGGACGGGCCTGCTCCCCGTGCGCAGCGGAGGCCCGGGCCTGGGCGGATTGGACATCTCCGCGGCGGGGTCCCTCCCGGGCCAGCAGCCGCGCATCCACGTGCCCACCATCGTGGGCGGCGGCTCGGACGCGGCCCACCTGGGCATGACCTGGGTGGAGCGTCCGCCGTCGAGGAACCATCCCAGCCCGGAGCCCGTGCTCGCGCGGCATTGGGACCAGGTCGTCGGCGGCTTCCGTGAGCTCACGTCGCGGATGAAGTCGCTGGACGCGGACGGAGAGCTGCGCCCGCTGCTGGAGCCGTTCATGGGCGCGGTGGTCCGGCGCATCCTGCGGCCCACGCAGACCTATTCGGAGCTGCTGCGCATGCTCTGGCATCCGGCGTCACTGCACGACGCGCCGAAGGCCCGCGAGAAGGCACACGACGTGATGCGCCGCAACGCGGAGGTCTCTCCCGGTGCGCCGTCCTCGACGCCCGTCATCGAGGAGGAGCTCTCGGATCTGTGCGTGGGCGACATCCCGGTGTTCACGCTGCCCGTGACCCGGAGCGTGATCGACGCCACGGTGGAGGCGTGGCGTTCCGTGGATGAGTCGCTGGAGGAGATGACCATCCAGAGCACGTTGATCAGCGCCTATCTCAACGAGAAGGCCCTGCCTCCACGCGTCCCCGCGCCTGTCACTTCAGCGCGCAAGGAGCGCCTGGATGCGCGGCGCCGGGCCCAGCTGTCCACGCTGGTCCGCCGCGTGCGCGACGCGGCCGTGCGGGGTCCGGACGGCACGGTGACGTGGATCAGCCCGGTGCTCGCCGAGTACGGCTGGGCGGTGCGGCCCCTCTCCGCCGAGCACTACAGCGGGCAGGGCGGCGTCGCGGTGGTGCTGGCCCAGTACCTGCGCGAGGTCCACCACGGCCGCGCGGACGCGGTGGAGGGATTGCCCGCGCTCCTGGAAGGCACGCTCGCGGTGCTGCGCGCCACGGAGGACCGCGTGCCGGTGAAGTCGCCGGGTGGCTTCTCCGGGCTCGCGTCGCAGGTGTGGATCTGGTCCACGCTGCACGACCTGGGCGCCGTCCCCGGCGCGTTGGACCGGGCCCGCGAGCGCGCGGCGGTGCTGACGCCCCAGGTGCTGGATGCGGACGGACTGCTGGAGGTGCTGGGCGGCGTGGCGGGCGTCATCGTCCCGCTGCTCAACCTGGTGGACCAGACGGGCGAATCGAAGTGGCTGGACATCGCGGCGCACGCGGGGCAGCGGCTGGAGGACACGGCGCGGAGCGTGGCGGGGGACGCGCGGTGGTCCACGTCCATGTTCCCGGAGCCCATCGGCGGCTTCGCGCACGGCACGGCGGGCATCGGCTGGGCGTTGGCTCGGCTGGGCCTGAGCGCGGCGGGGACGGCGGCGGACCGGCGCCGGTGGCGCAGCCTGGCCGAACGCGCCTTCGACTTCGTGGACGGGCTCTACCGGCCGGACGTGGGCAACTGGACGGACCTGCGCCGCCCGGACGCCACGGATCAGCTGACGACCTGGTGCCACGGGAGCACGGGCATCGGCCTGGCGGCGGCGGACCTCTTCGCGCGCACGGGGCTGCCGCGCTACGAGGACCTGTTCCAGCGGGCCCGGGCCGCGGCCGTGCGCGAGGGCTTTGGCTGGACCCACACCCTGTGTCACGGCGATCTGGGACTGTGGGAGCTGATGGAGACGGCGCGGCGGCTGTCCTCGGAGCCGCTCGGGCAGGAGCGGGAGACGCTGGACGCGGAGCTCATCTCCGGCCTGGAGGCGCGGGGGCCGGTTGCGGGGCTCGCCCGTGACGCCTTCTCGCCCGGGCTGATGGCGGGGCTGGGCGGCGTCATCCACACGCTCTTGCGCATGCACCCGGAGAGCCGGATCGCGTCGCCGCTGCTGCTGGGGCGCGCGCGGGACCTGGACCCGGACGCGGTCTGACGCGTGCGTCACCGGCCCGCCCGTGACGGGTGGCCGGTGACGCGAAAAGGACGTCAGTCGCGGGTGTCGCGGCGCACGGTGACCTTGCGGCCGCGCAGCGTGGAGCCCTTCAACGCGGAGATGATGCGCGCGGCTTCCGGCTCCGGCACCTCCACGATGGAGTACATGTCCGCGATGTGGATCGCGCCGATGCGCGAGGAGTCGAGCCCCGCCTCGCCCGCGATGGCGCCCACCAGGTCCGCCGGCCGCATGCCCGCGGTGCGGCCCGCGCCGATGAACAGGCGCGTGACGTTCCACTCCGGCGCGCGCGGGGGACGCGCGGGGGCCCGCTCGGCCCGTTCGCCGCGCTCAGCCCGTTCGCCGCGCTCGGCTCTCTCTCCGCGCTCGCCCCGGTCGGCGGTGCGGGGGCCTCGCGACGGGCGCTCGGCGTCTCGGTCCGCGAACTTGCCCGGAGGACCGGAGCGCTCCGTGCGCGAGAACTTCCGCTCCGCCGGCGCCGACACCTGGGGAATGTCCTGCTCGGCGGAGTCCTTGCCCTCGTCCTCCTTCTCCTGGAGGAGCTTGATGGCGGCGGCGGCCACGTCCATGACGCTGAACTCGCCGGACAGGTCCTCCGCGATGCCGCGGAACGCGTCCAGCTCCCCGCCCACGAGCGCCTCGCGAAGCGACGAGCGGATCATCTCCAGCCGGCGCGCGCGCAGGTCCGACACGGTGGGGACCGCGGTGACCTCGATGCGCTGACCGGTGAGCCGCTCGATGTTGCGCAGCAGGCGGTGCTCGCGGGGCTCCAGCAGGGTGATGGCCACGCCCTCGCGGCCGGCGCGGCCCGTGCGGCCGATGCGGTGCACGTAGGCCTCCGGCGCGTTGGGCACGTCGAAGTTCACCACGTGCGTCAGCCGGGGGATGTCCAGGCCGCGCGCAGCGACGTCCGTGGCGATGAGCAGGTCCGCCGCCTGCGACTTGAACTGCTTGATGACGCGGTCGCGCTGCTCCTGGCTCATGCCGCCGTGCAGGGCGTGGGCGCGCCAGCCCCGGCCGTTGAGGGACGTGGTGAGCTCATCCACCTCCGTGCGCGTGCGGCAGAACACGATGGCGGCGGTGGGGGACTCCAGGTCCAACACGCGACCCAGCGTGGCGATCTTGAACGCGCGCGGGACGATGTAGGCCGTCTGCCGGACGCGCGGCATCTCCCCGGCCTCCAGCTTCTCCTTCTCGATGCGCACGCGCACCGGCTGGTGCAGGTGGCGCTCCGCGATGCTGGCGATGCGCGGGGGCAGGGTGGCGGAGAACAGCGCCGTCTGCCGCTTCTCGGGCGTCTCGGAGAGGATGGCCTCCAGGTCGTCCGCGAAGCCCATGTCGAGCATCTCGTCCGCTTCGTCCAGGACCACGGTCTGCACCTGGTCCAGCTTCATCGTCTTGCGGCGCAAGTGGTCCAGCGCGCGGCCCGGCGTGGCGACGATGACGTCCACGCCGCGCTTGAGCACGCGCAGCTGCCGGCCAATCTCCTGGCCGCCGTAGAGCGGGAGCACGCTGACGCCCAGCTTCTGGCCGTAGCGGTGGATGGCCTCGGACACCTGCATGGCCAGTTCGCGCGTGGGCACGAGCACCAGCGCGGAGGTGCTGTGCGGTCCGGCGGCGCCGGGCTTCAGGTGCTGGAGGAGCGGGAGCGAGAACGCGGCCGTCTTGCCGGTGCCCGTGGCGGCGATGCCCAGCAGGTCCTTCTGGGCCAGCAGCGGCGGGAGCGCGGCGGCCTGGATGGGGGTAGGCTCTTCGTAGCCGAGCGACGTCAACGCTTCGACGAGCTCGGGCTTGAGCCCGAGGGCTTCGAAGGTGGGGGTTTCGGGG
>NZ_RAWQ01000232.1:0-15792 GCF_003668965.1 Corallococcus sp. AB030 | reverse complement strand
CTCCAAGGCAGCCCCGGAGGAGGAGGCCGCCCCCAGCCGCCCGCCCCGCGCCAAGAGCTCCGGCGCGTCCAAGGGGGGCAGCAAGTCCATCGGGCGCAAGAAGACCGCGAGCGCTCCCGCCGCCGCCAAGGGCGCCCGGGCCCCGAAGAAACCAGCTTCCAAGAAAACGTTGGGCCGCAAGAAACCCGCGCCCGGGGCGTGAAGTTCCGCTGCCCATGAAGTCGCGCCTGCCCGCACGCTGGGCATGCGCGACCGCCCCGGGTCCTGTTGGATCGCTCAGCGTCGCGTGAGATAGTGCGCGCCGTGTCGGGTACCAAAGACAAGGACAGCCTCCAGACGGACATCGGGCAGGACGTGATCGACGAGGCGGTTCGCAGCGTCGAGCGTCGGATGGACGGAGACGCGGACAGTGCGGGCTCGGAGACGGAGGTGGAGCTGGACGTCTCCGCCCCGGCAGCCGAGGCGGACGTCTCCACCCCCGAAGTCGCTCCCCCCACCGAGGACGCGGCCGCGCTCCGCCAGGAGGTGGAGTCGCTGCGCGCGCAGCTGGAGTTCAGCCAGACGAAGGCCCGCGAGACGCTGGAGCGCCTGAAGGAGGCGCACGAGCGCGCCAAGGACTTCCAGGACCGGGCCATCCGCTCCGCCGCGGACCTGGAGAACTACCGCAAGCGCGCGCAGAAGGAGAAGGAGGACGTCCAGAAGTTCGGCGTGGAGAAGCTCCTCAAGGACCTGCTCCCCGTGGTGGACAACATGGACCGCGCGCTCGACGCCGCCAGCAAGTCCCCCGACTTCGACAGCTTCCAGAAGGGCGTGGCCATGACGCGCAAGTCCTTCGAGGACTCGCTCGGCCGCCACGGCGTGAAGGGCTTCTCCGCCAAGGGCCAGCCCTTCGACCCGCGCCTGCACGAAGCCATCCAGCAGGTGGAGTCCGCGGACGTCCCGGCGGGCCACGTGCTCTTTGAAGTGACGCGTGGCTTCCATCTCAACGACCGCCTGGTGCGTCCCGCCATGGTCGTCGTCGCCCGCGCGCCAGAAGTCGTCGCGGCGCCGGAGCCCGTTGCCGCGGAGCCGGAAGCCGCCGCGCCCGCGGCCGGCACGGAAGCACCGAAGGCGTCTGAAGAAGGCAAGAGCGCGGAGCCCCAGACTTCCGCGCCGTCCGACAGTTCCTCCGGGGGGAGTCAGTAGTCATGGCGAAGGTGATTGGAATCGACCTGGGCACCACCAACTCCTGCGTCGCCGTGATGGAAGGCGGCGAGCCGGTGGTCATCCCCAACAGCGAAGGCAGCCGCACCACGCCCTCCATGGTGGGCTTCACCGACTCCGGTGAACGCCTGGTGGGCCAGATTGCCAAGCGGCAGGCCATCACCAACCCGGAGAACACGGTCTTCGCGGCCAAGCGCCTCATCGGCCGCAAGTTCGACTCGCCGGAGGCGAAGAAGGCCATTGGCGTCTCCTCCTTCAAGGTGGCGTCCAGCCCCAACGGCGATGCGTGGGTTGAAATCCGGGGCAAGGGCTACAGCCCGCCGGAAGTCAGCGCCATCGTGCTGATGAAGATGAAGCAGACGGCGGAGGACTACCTCGGAGAGCCCGTCACCGAGGCCGTCATCACCGTCCCCGCCTACTTCAACGACAGCCAGCGCCAGGCGACGAAGGACGCGGGCCGCATCGCGGGCTTGAGCGTGCTGCGCATCATCAACGAGCCCACGGCCGCGGCGCTCGCGTACGGCCTGGACAAGGTGAAGGACGCCACCACGGAGCGCGTCGCCGTCTACGACCTGGGCGGCGGCACGTTCGATATCTCCATCCTGGAGCTCACCGCCGGCGTGTTCGAGGTCAAGAGCACCAACGGCGACACGTTCCTGGGTGGCGAGGACTTCGACCAGCGCCTCATCGACTACCTGGCCAAGCGCTTCGCGGAGCAGAACAACGGCCTGGACCTGCGCAAGGATCGCATGGCGCTCCAGCGCCTGAAGGAGGCGGCGGAGCGCGCCAAGCACGAGCTGTCCAGCGCCCCGGAGACGGAGGTCAACCTCCCGTTCATCACCGCGGACGCGTCTGGCCCCAAGCACCTCACGGAGACCGTGGACCGGTCCACCTTCGAGGCCCTGGTCGCGGACCTCATCGACCGCTCCATCGAGCCGTGCCGCATCGCGCTCAAGGACGCGGGCCTCACCGCGCAGGCCATCAACCAGGTCCTCCTGGTGGGCGGCATGACGCGCATGCCGCGCGTGCAGCAGAAGGTGAAGGAGTTCTTCGGCAAGGAGCCCCACAAGGGCATCAACCCGGATGAAGTCGTCGCCGTGGGCGCCGCCATCCAGGGCGGCGTGCTCAAGGGCGAGGTGAAGGACGTCCTCCTGCTGGACGTCACGCCGCTGTCCCTGGGCGTGGAGACCGCGGGCGGCGTCTTCACGAAGATCATCGACAAGAACACCACCATCCCCTGCAAGAAGGGCCAGGTGTTCTCCACCGCGGTGGACAACCAGCCGCTCGTGTCCGTGCACGTCCTCCAGGGCGAGCGCGAGATGGCGGCGGACAACAAGACGCTGGCGCGCTTCGAACTGGTCGGCATCCCGCCCGCGCCGCGCGGCGTGCCGCAGATTGAAGTGTCCTTCGACATCGACGCGAACGGCATCGTGCACGTGAGCGCGCGAGACCTGGGCACCGGCAAGCAGCAGCAGGTGCGCGTGGTGGGCAACTCCGGCCTGTCCGAAGCCGAAATCCAGGGGATGATCAACGACGCCCAGTCGCACTCCGCGGACGACAAGAAGAAGAAGGAGCTGGCGGAGCTGCGCAACAACGCGGACGGGCTCATCTACACCACGGAGAAGAGCCTGGAGGAGTACGCCAACCTCCTGTCGGAGAAGGACAAGGGCGAAATCCAGACGGACCTGGAGCGCCTGCGCTCCGTGCTCAACACCTCCGACGCCGGTGCCTTGAAGGAGGCCTTCCAGCGGCTGGAGGGCAGCGCGTACCGCATCGCGGACGCCATCTACACGGACCAGGCCAAGTCCGGCTGATGCCTCACCCCGGGCGTGGGCCGGGCGGTGCAATCGCCCGGTCCCCCCGTTCGTAGGCCGGGGGTCCGCCTCTCTTTTTCCCTGGAGCCTCCCTCATGGAACTGACCGAAGCCGTCATGGTCATCATGGTCACCGGCATGACCGTCGGTGTGCCGCTGCTCGGCCTCACGCTGCGCTTCGCCCTCAAGCCCGTGATTGAGACGTGGCTGCGCGTGCGCGAGGTCCAGGCCCGGCCCGCCGGGGAGCTGGAGGCGCTGCGCGCGCGCGTGGCGCACCTGGAGTACATGCTGGACCGCCACGGGCTGCTGGAGCACCCCGTGACCCGCGCGACGCCGGAGCTGGGTGAACTGCCGGAGCGCCTGTCGCCGATGGTGCGCGTGGACCGCGAGCGCGTCTGACGTCCCACCCGGTGGGCGCTGCATCCCCGCCGGGTTTTCGGGTATTGATGAATGCGTGGCATTCCAATCCCCGGAAGAAGAGCTGGCCTTCCTGCGCGGCCTGATGGCCGTGAACCGGATGGCCGACGACATCCTCGAGGACTGCCTGGAGCGGGGTCTGGACCTCGACACCGGCCTGGACGTGTTCCTAACGCAGTGCGCCCGCATGGTGCACGCGAAGGCGGGCTTCGTTTCGCTCCGGGGCACGCGAGGCCCGGTGCTGACGCGTGTGCTGGGCGAGCTGGGCGTGGACGTCTTCGAGGCGGCCCACTGGAGCGGCCCCCGGAAGCTGCGCGAAGGCCGGATGCTCTTCTGCCAGCAGCTCACCCTGGGACGGCTGAACCTGGGCGGACTGGGGCTGGTGGTGGATGGGAACTTCGAGGACGGCGGCCAGCGGGTGATGGGGCTGGTGGAGGCGATTGGCGAGCAGTTGGACTCGGCGGTGCTGTCCTTCCTGGCGCTGACGGACGGCCGGGGACCGCTGGAGCGGCTGGACGAGCTGGACGTGGAGGGCACGCCCGTCAACCGCGGACGCATTGGCCGCTATGAGGTCGTGAAGCCCCTGGGCACGGGCGGCATGGCGCAGGTGCTCATCGCGCGCACTCGCGGGCCGGAGGGGCTGGGGCGGCTGGTGGCGCTCAAGCGCATCCTGCCCCACCTGACGGCGCAGCCAGAGATGGTGCAGCAGTTCCTGGACGAGGCGCGCATCGGCCTGCGGCTGTCGCACCCCAACCTGGTGCACGTCTACGACTTCGGCGAGGCGCAGGGCGCGTACTACATGGCCATGGAGCTGGTGAACGGCATCGACCTGGACCGGCTCTTGCGCGCCAACAAGGGGCCGCTGGAGCCGGCGGTGGTGTCCGCCATCGTGTCGCAGGCGCTGATGGGGCTGCACGCCGCGCATGCGCTCAAGGGCGAGGACGGCGCGTCCCTGGAACTGGTGCACCGCGACCTGTCACCGCACAACGTGATGGTGGGCTTCGATGGCCAGGTGAAGGTGCTGGACTTCGGCGTGGCCAAGGTGCGCGCGCAGCGCACGGTGACGCTGCCGGGCATCGTGAAGGGCAAGCCGCTCTACATGTCCCCGGAGCAGGCGCTGGGCCAGAAGCTGGACGCGCGAAGCGACCTGTTCGCCATGGGGCTCGTCCTCTACCAGGCCCTCACGGGACGGCGGGCCTTCGAGCGCGAGGACGAGTTGGACACCATGAAGGCCATCTGCCAGGAGAAGCTGACGAAGCCTCCGGAGGTGCTCGCCCCTCTGTGGAACGTGCTGTCGGTGGCGCTGTCCAAGGACCCCGAGGCCCGTTTCCCCACCGCGCACGCCATGGCGGACCGGCTGGTGGCCGCGTGTCCCCCCGCGCGCGATACGGCACTGGCGGCGCTGGCGGGACGGTTGTTCCCGGAGCGTCTGCGCGACTCGCAGCGGCTGGAGACCGCCGTGGACCGCCAGCGGGAGGCCCCCACCCGCGCGCCGCCGCCCACCCGCACTCCGCGCTGACATGACGATGCGCCACCTCCCCCGCACACCGCGCGCGTGAAGGCGCGGCATGCGGGGGCGGAGCACAAGGACTGTTCGAGGCTTCCATCCCGTCCGCGCTACGAGCGCTTGAGCGGGTCGATGTCCGCGTCCGCGCGGTAGCCGGCGCGGCGCTTCTCCTCGTCCACGTTGGGCTCGGTGCGCACCACCTTCACGTCCTCCAGCTCCTCGTGGCGGACGCGGCCCTCCATGCTACGGCGCTCCTCGATGGGGCGCTTGTGGATGGTGATCTCCTCGTCCGTGTACGCGCGCTTGGTCAGCTCCGCCTCCTCCGCGCTCAGGGGGATGCGGATGGTCTCCTCCCGGAAGTCCGCCACGTCGCCGGGAATGTTGTCGCCCTTCACCGCCCGGCGCACCACCTCCACCTCCTCGTGGCGCAGCGGGACCTCCACCGTCTTCCGCTCCTCGACGACAATCTTGCGCACCTGCGCCTCGCCCGCGGAGCGCTGGCGTTTGGTGACGCCCAGCTCCTCATGGTGCGTGCGCAGCGTGACGTCCTCGTTCGCGATGCGCTCGGCGGCTCGGATGTCGGTGCGCAGCTCGCGCTCCTCGGCTCGGATGTCGGTGCGCAGCTCGCGCTCCTTCAGCTCCCGGTCCTTGATGCCGACCTTCTCCGCGCCGGTCCGGGCCACGTCTCCGACCTTCGTGGTGCCCGTCTTCAGCCCCGCGCCAATGCCACCCATGGTGCCGCCGGTGGCCGTCGCCGCCGTCGCGCCCACGGCGCCGGCGTCGGACAGCCCTCGCAGCGCCTCGCGGCCGTGGTTGAGGTAGATCTCCCCGTTGCGGATGTCGCTCACCTCCAGGTAGCGGACCAGGTAGTCCTTCGGGAAGAACATCCCCTTCTCGATGTGGAACTCGCCCTCGCTCACGGCGAACACCTTGCCCAGCTTCTCGCCGTCGCTGCTGCGGACCGTCATCCCTTCCTTGATGTCGTTGCGCTTGATCATCATGGACTTGGCTCCTTGTGCCTTCACGTCGGGTCGGATGTGGTCGCGAGCGGAACGTCAGGGCCGTCCAGCGCGCTGGAGAGGGTTTCCTGGGGGGAAGTGGACGCTGAAGTGTCCGCCACGGCCATCACCCGAAAAGTGGGTTCAATGACGCCCAAGAAAACCCCTGGTGCTGGATGCTCCAGGGGCTCGGTACGTCGTCCGCCGCTGGCAACGCCGCGCCGGACGCCTCCCTGCTCCCTGTCCAGAGGACAGGCATGCGGGAGCGGAACCCCCGGGCTTCACGTTGGCAGCGCGCGTCCCCACACCTCACTGTGAGGGCGCGAGTCCGGATGGACCGGCCCGTGCGAGAGGAGCCTGTGATGCGAGCCACGAGGCCTGGCCGGGGACTCGGGTGGATGGCCGGCGCGGTGGGACTGCTGGTGGCGGGCCGACTCCGGCGCCGTCGCGCGGGAGCGGTGCTTCCGGAGTCCATTCCGGAAGCGGTGCCAGTCCTGGAGCCCGTCACCTGGACGCCCACCGCGCTGCCGGACCCGGAGGACCCTCCCTCCGCCGGGTGGTCGCTGACGCACGAGGACATGGCGCCCTGGGAGGACCGCGAAGCACCAGAGGCCGGACCCCAGGGCCTCCCGAGGATCCGCCGGGGACCGTCGGGCCGGGAGCACTACTGGCTGGAGCCCTGAGCGGACCTGGCGCGCACTTGGGGTTGGGGCAGGGGGGCGCGACAGCGATGTTTCGGGGTGTTGGCGGGACTCCGGAGCCAAGCTGTGCGCTTGACCCATGGGGAGGGCTCCCCTAGAAAACCGGGGCTTTGCCCGTCATCTCCCCCGGAGGAAGCCCCCACATGCGACGACTTGCCCCGATGCTCCTCGCCGCGCTCGCCGTCCTGGCGGCCGCCTGCGAGAAGAAGACGCAGCCCACGGGAGAGGCGGGAGGCGCCCCCTCGGCGCAGGCTCCGGCCACCGCGCAGGGCGGCACGCCCCCGGCGGGTGATGACGTCATCGTGCTGGGTGAAGTGGGCGCGCTGACGGGCGGTCAGGCGACGTTCGGCATCTCCACCCGCAACGGCATCGCGCTGGCGGTGAAGGAAGCCAACGCGGCCGGCGGCGTGAAGGGCAAGAAGCTGGTCGTGCGCGTGTACGACGACCAGAGCAAGCCGGAGGAGGCCGCGCAGGCCGTCACCCGCCTCATCACGCAGGACAAGGTGGCGCTCATCCTGGGCGAGGTGGCTTCGTCCAGCTCCCTGGCCATGGCGGAGAAGGCGCAGGCGGCCGGCGTGCCCATGATCACCCCGTCGTCCACCAACCCCTCCGTGACGGAGAAGGGCGACAACATCTTCCGCGTCTGCTTCATCGACCCGTTCCAGGGCTTCGTGATGGCGAAGTTCGCGCGGGAGAACCTCAAGCTGAACAAGGTCGCGGTGCTCCAGGACAACAAGAGCGCCTACTCCATTGGCCTCACGGAGGTGTTCCGCCAGAAGTTCGCGGAGATGGGCGGGAAAATCACCGCCACGGAGAGCTACAGCCAGGGCGACACGGACTACCGCGCGCAGCTGACGGCCATCAAGAAGACGCAGCCGGAGGGCATCTACGTGCCGGGCTACTACAGCGAGGTGGGCATCATCGCCCGCCAGGCGCGCGAGCTGGGCCTGAAGGTGCCGCTGATGGGCGGCGACGGCTGGGACTCCGAGAAGCTCTTCGAGCTGGGCGGCAGCGCCATCGACGGCAGCTACTTCTCCAATCACTACTCGCCGGACAACCCGGACGAGCGCGTGAAGAAGTTCATCGCGGACTACAAGGCGGACAACAACGGCGCGGTGCCGGACGCGCTCGCGGCGCTGGGCTACGACGCCGCGCGCGTCGCCATCGAGGCGCTCAAGAACGCCCCGGACACCAGCGGCCCGGCCCTGCGCGCGGCCATCGCGAAGACGAAGGACTTCCCCGGCGTGGCGGGCAACATCACGCTGGATGCGAAGCGCAACGCGGTGAAGTCCGCCGTGGTGCTGAAGGTCGCGGACGGCAAGTCCACCTACGTCACCACCATCTCGCCTTAAACCCAGGGCCCACCCCGGCATATGTCGCAGCTCATCCAGCACCTCATCAACGGTCTGGCCGCCGGCACCATCTACGCCCTGGTCGCGCTGGGCTACACGATGGTGTACGGCGTCCTCAAGCTCATCAACTTCGCCCACGGCGACGTGATGATGGTCGGCGTCTACATGGGCTACGCCACGGCCTTCGCCCTCGGGCGGCAGGCGCAGCGCTCCATGTGGGGCGTGGTCCTCATCTTCGCGGTGGCCATGGTGGGGTGCGCGCTGCTTGGCTTCCTCATCGAGCGCTTCGCCTACCGGCCGCTGCGCGAGAAGCCGCGCCTCACCGCGCTCATCACCGCCATCGGCATCTCGTTCGCGCTGTCGTACGGCTTCCAGCTGGACATCGGCTTCCTGCCGGGCGCGTCCCCCCGGGCCTTCCCGGAGGTCATCGTCCCCAGTGAGTGGTTCATCATTGGCGACCGCGACGTGGTGGTGTGGAACTGGCAGGTCATCAGCTTCATCATCGCCGTGGCGCTGATGGCCGGGCTCCAGTTCCTCGTGTACCGGACGCGCTTTGGCAAGGCGATGCGCGCGGTGTCCTACGACCACCGCACCGCGGCGCTGATGGGCATCCCCACCGACCGCATCATCGCGCTGACGTTCATGCTCAGCAGCGCGCTGGCGGCGGGCGCGGGCCTGCTCTACGCCATCAAGGACACGTCCGTGAGCCCGCTCATGGGCCTGTACGTGGGCCTCAAGGCCTTCGTGGCGGCGGTCATCGGCGGCATCGGCAACGTGCCGGGCGCCGTGGTGGGCGCGCTGCTGCTGGGCCTGGTGGAGGAGTTCGTGGTGGGCTACGCGGCCAGCACCTGGCGTGACGCGGTGGCCTTCGGCTTCCTCATCCTGGTGCTGCTGGTGAAGCCGGGCGGTCTGTTCGGCCGCGTCGCGGCGGAGAAGGTCTGATGGCGGCCCCTGGTGTGACGACGCTGTCGGACGAGTCCGTGGGCCGCGTGCCCCCGGCCCTGCGCGGCATCCTGCCCGTGCTCATCGCGGTGCCGCTGGTGGTCCTGGCGGATGTGCTGCTGAACACCTCGCCCTTCGCCACGTACCTGCTGTCCGTGGTGGGGGTGAACATCATCCTCGCGGTGAGCCTCAACATCGTGAACGGCATGACGGGCCAGTTCTCCATTGGCCACGCGGGCTTCATGGCCGTGGGCGCGTACATCGCGGGCGTCACGTCCCTGGAGTTGAAGGAAGTGGCGCTGTCCTTCCTGCCGGTGGCCGCCAGCGACCAGGTGCTCTTCACCGTGGCGCTGCTCGCGGGCGGCACCTGCGCGGCGCTGTGCGGCTTCCTGGTGGGCCTGCCGTCGCTGCGGCTTCGCGGGGACTACCTGGCCATCGTGACGCTGGGCTTCGGTGAAATCATCCGCGTGGTGGTGCAGAACACGGAGGCCTTCGGCCGCGCGCTGGGCCTGTCCGGCATCCCGCAGTACTCCAGCGTGGCCATGGTGTACTTCTGGGTCTTCCTGGTGGTGCTGGTGTCCCGGCGCATCGCGGGCTCCAGCCACGGCCGCAGCCTGTGGGCCATCCGCGAGGACGAAGTGGCCGCGGAGGCCATGGGCGTGGACACCACCGGCTACAAGGTCCGCGCGTTCGTCATCTCGTCGTTCTTCGCGGGCATCGCCGGCGGCCTGTTCGCGCACTTCGTGCCCATCATCAACCCGGGCTCGTTCACCTTCGTGAAGTCCATGGAGATCGTCGTCATGGTGGTGCTGGGCGGGCTGGGCTCCAGCACGGGCGCCATCGTCGCGGCCATCTTCCTCACGCTCTTGCCCGAAGGCCTGCGCTCACTGTTCGGCGCGCTGGGCGCGGGGGGAAGCCTGGCGCAGAAGGTGGATCAGATCCGCATGCCCGTGTACGGCGTCCTGCTGGTCGTGCTGATGCTGGCGCGGCCGCAGGGCCTGTTCGGCACGAAGGAGCTCTGGGACGTGCTTCCCCGGTGGCTTCCCCGGAAGAAGAAGGGGCTGACATGAGCGCCGCCGTGACTCCTGTCTCCGCCTCGGGCTCCGGGGACGCGCTGCTCCAGGCGTCCGGCGTGAGCATCCGCTTCGGGGGCCTCAAGGCCCTTACGGACTTCAACCTCTCCGTGCGCCAGGGCGACCTGCTGGGCCTCATTGGTCCCAACGGCGCGGGCAAGTCCACCGCGTTCAACGTGCTCACCGGCGTGTACCAGCCCACCGAGGGCGAGGTGCGCGTGGCCGGGCAGCGGGTGAACGGCTGGGTGCCGCATCAAATCAACCACCTGGGCCTGGCGCGCACGTTCCAGAACATCCGCCTGTTCCGCGCGCTGACGGCGCTGGACAACGTGAAGGTGGCATGCCGCGCGCAGGGGGCGCTGCACCCGGTGGTCATGGGCCCGCTGGCCAAGGCGGGCACGGCGATGCGCAACTACCGCGACTGGTGGCGCGCGCTGCTGCTCACCCCCGGCTTCCAGGCCGAGGAGCGCGAGCTGACGCGCCAGGCGGAGCACCTGCTGGAGGTCATGGGCCTGTCGCACCGCCGCGATGAAGAGGCGAAGAACCTCCCGTACGGCGAGCAGCGCCGGCTGGAGATCGCCCGCGCGCTGGGCACCCGCCCCAAGGTGCTGCTGCTGGACGAGCCCGCGGCGGGCATGAACACGCGTGAGAAGGCGGACCTGATGGTGCTCATCCGCCGGCTGCGCGACGAGTTCTCGCTGGGGGTGCTGGTCATCGAGCACGACATGAAGCTGGTGATGGGCATCTGCGAGCGCATCACCGTGCTGGACCACGGCGAGACCATCGCCCGCGGCGCTCCGGCGGAAGTGCGCAGCGACCGCAAGGTCATCGAGGCGTACCTGGGCGACAGCTACCTGGAGTCCCACGGAGGCGCGGCGTGAGCGAGCCTGTGAAGGTGCTGGGCGAGCGGCGCGCGTTCGAGCCGCTCCTGTCGGTGGAGGGCATCCAGGTCCGCTACGGCGCCATCCAGGCGCTCCGGGGCGTGTCCCTGACGGTGGGCAAGGGCGAGATGGTGGCCCTCATCGGTGCCAACGGCGCGGGCAAGACGAGCACCCTGCGCGCGGTGAGCGGCATGCTCAAGCCGACCGCGGGCCGCATCACGCTGGCGGGGAAGGACATCACCGGCCTGAAGGCGCACCAGCTGGTGCCGCGCGGCATGGCGCACGCGCCGGAGGGGCGGGGCATCTTCCCCAACCTCACCGTGTACGAGAACCTGGAGCTGGGCGCGTACCTGCGCAAGGACACCGCCCAGGTGCGCCAGGACATGGACAAGGGCTTCAGCCTGTTCCCGGTGCTGCGCGAGCGTCAGAAGCAGCTGGCGGGCACGCTGTCCGGTGGCGAGCAGCAGATGCTGGCCATCGCCCGGGCGCTGCTCAGCAAGCCGCAGCTGCTGCTGCTGGACGAGCCGTCCCTGGGCCTGGCGCCGCAGGTGACGGAGACCATCTTCCGCACCCTGCGCGAGGTGAACGCCACCGGCGTCAGCGTGCTGCTGGTGGAGCAGAACGCGCACCTGGCCCTCAACGCCGCCCACTACGGCTACGTGCTGGAGACGGGCGAGGTGGTGATGGCCGGCCCCGGCAAGGCGCTGCTGGAGAGCGCCGAGATTCGGCGCGCGTACCTGGGGGAATAGCCCTCCCGCGCCGACTTTCCGGCCCCGGCTCGGTGTCCGCCCCCGGACGCTTCCGGGGGCGGGGCCAGGGCAAGTTGCTCGCGCCGCGTCGAAACTCGGGTAGTCAGCGGCGGAGGACTTCGTCTAGCGTCCGACAAGACAAGCTGTTTTCTTCCACTTCCCGCTCAGGAAGCGTGCCCATGCGCCCGTTGTCCCGCCTCCTCCTTGCCTCGCTTACCACGCTCGCGCTCATCGCCGGCGCGTGCGCCAACCAGCAGAAGACCGACGGCTCCTCCTCGGGCGGCACCGGTGGTCCCTCGGCCACCTCCACCATCGAGGACGTGCCCAACGAGCCCACCCCGGGCGCGGATGGCACCGCGGCCACCCCGGCCCCGGAATTCAAGCCCTACGAGGCAGCGGAAGGCTTCACCATCGGCATGCCGATGGAGCCCCAGGTCGCGCGCAGGCAGATCCCGCTGGGCGCCAACACGGTGAACACCGCGGCCTTCACCGTGCGCACCGAGGACAACACCGTCTACTCCGTCAGCACCGCGGACTACCCGGAGCGGCTGGTGGCGAGCCGTCCCCCGGAGGCCCTGCTGAACGAGGGCAAGGACGGCCTGGTGAAGGAAGTCCAGGGCACCCTCAAGGAAGAGTCGGACATCACCCTGGATGGCTACCCCGGCAAGGCCTACTCGGTCAGCTCGCCTGTCCACGGCGAGGTGAAGGCGCGCAACTTCCTGGTGGGCCCGCGCCTGTACACGCTGCTGGTCATCTACAACCCCAACCACCCCAACACCACGGCGGAGCCGTTCCTCAACTCGCTGAAGCTGGTGAACCCGCCCCCGGCCATCACCACGGTCACGCCGGACGCCGGCACGGGCGCGGACGCGGGCACGATTGAGGGTGCGGACGCGGGCACGGCCACCGACGCGGGCACCGTCGCTCCGCGCCGCCGCAAGAAGTAGTCGCAGGACGCTGACGCGACGCTCCCCAGGTCCGGGGGCGTCGCGCGGTGTGCGGTGTGTTCACCTGTCCGCGTGGAGAATGCCGGGCCCTTCAGGTCCGCCTCCGCCGGATTGCCCCCGGGTCTGTCATCCCTACCTTTCGGGAGGGGATACGACAGGGGGCGCTAAAACACATGATGTCCTGGGTGGGGGCCCTGCTGACCACGGTGGTGGCGGCGGGAGGAGTGCCCATGGTGCCGGCCGGCGGGGGCAATGCCCTGACGCTGCCGGCGCATCGGCACGCGGTGCGAATTGAGACAGGCAATGGACATGCGCCCACGTGGCTCCTGGCCATCCAGCAGCAGGGGGCGGAGGGCGAGGGGCTGAACCTGTTCCGTTCCGAGGACGGGTTCCAGGGCTTCTCCAAGCTGGCGGAAATCCAGCCGGATGCGTCGCACCACGACCGGGCGGAGCTGGTCGCGGTGGGGCGCGACGTGGCGATGGTCTACGCGTACGAAGGCCCCTCACTGGCGGCGTCGTCGCGGCACGACGTGTACTTCCAGTGGTGGCGCTACGACGCGGCGCAGGACACCTGGACGCCGGAGCCGGCGGTGCGGGTGTTCAACGCGGACAGTGCGACGGCGTATTCGCGGGCGCTGCTGGCGCGGGACTCCAAGGGACGGCTGTGGGTGCAGGCGTTCCGGCTGGAGTCGGACGGCGGCTCCACGGCGGTGGTGGCGGTGTCCACGGACGGGGGCACGAGCTTCCAGAAGCAGCCGGACCTGGGGCGCACGCGGAAGCGGGGCGGGGGACGGCTGCTCAGCGTGGGGTCCAAGCTCGTCTTCTTCTGGGCCATGCACGACGGCTTCGAGCCCACGCGGCTGCGGGTGCGCGACGCGGCGGATCCGCTGGACACGTGGGGTCCGCAGCGGGACGCGTTCTCCGACGGCATCTACCACGGCGCGGCGCTGAGCGCGGTGGAGGACGGCAAGGGCGGCATCCACCTGGTCTACAAGGACGAGACGGAGCGGCTGTACTACCGGCGCTTCGACGGGACGTCGTTCGGCTCGCGCATCCTGGTGGAGGGGACGCCGGACTGGGCGTTGCAGCCCGCGGTGACGCGCATCGGGGACGCGCTGTATGTCTTCTACAATCACTTCCAGACGGCGACGGATTACGAGATCCGCGTGCGGGTGCTGCGCAACGGCGTGTTCAGCGACCCGGTGACGCTGGATTCGCGCACGAGCTTCAAGGGCTACCTGAGCACCCTGGACGTGCTGCCGGACAGCGTCACGGAGGTGCCGTGCTTCTACGGCGACGCGGTGGACGCGAACTCCAGCGGCCGGGTGATGCGCGTGGCGCTGGCACGCCAGCCGGAAGGAGGCGGCGGTTCCGGTCAGGACGGCGGGACTCCGGATGGCGGCGCGGGGACCCCGGATGGCGGTGGTGCGAGCGATGCAGGCTCGGGCACCCCGGATGGCGGCGTGGACGCGGGGACGCCGGATGCCGGCTCGGGCACGGATGCCGGTGTCGATGCGGGGACGCCGCCGGTGGATGGCGGTGTCCAGGGACCGGTGACGCTGGAGCCGGTGTTCACGAACACGACGCACGAGGTGCTGGCCGTGGACGGCGCGGGCACGGTGTTCGCGCTGGCGCTGGACGGGAGCCGTTCGAAGTTGTGGGCGAGCACGGACGGCGGGCGCACCTTCAGCGCGAGAGGGCAGGGCGTGGGCGGCGCGTCGTTCTGGGTGATGGCGGCGCTCAAGGACGGGACGCTGCTGGCGCAGATGAGCCGCGGTGGCAGCTACCACCTGGAGCGCTCCACGGACGGCGGGCGCACGTGGGCGGACGTGGCCTCGCTGGGGAGCTACCGCGCGATGTCGCCCGCGAGCTTCGCGGAGCTGGGCAGCACGGTGTTCTTCCTGGAGTACCAGACGTTCACCTCCGGGAACACGCCGCTGCGGCTGTGGGCGAGCACGGACGGCGGAGCGACGTGGGCCACGCGAGCGACGTTCCAGGACCACCGTCACGGCACGGCGCTGTACGCGGATGCGACGCGCAGCGTGCTGTGGGCCACGTTCGGGAGCAGCAGCGCGCAGGCGGCGGTGGTGCGCTCGACGGACGGCGGGCGCACCTGGACGAAGGTGATGGGTGGCTACGCTGCCAACGCGGTGACGGGCACGGTGTTGCCGGGAGGAGAGCTGCTGCTGGGGCAGTCCACGCTCTATGAGCCGGAGCACCCGAAGCTCCTGCGCGTGTACGCGAGCGGACGGGTGGACGCGCTGATGACGCTGCCGGGGCCGGCGTACTCGGTGGATGCGCTGATGGGAGGCGGCTTCGTGATGGGAACGGCGAGGGCGGACGTGGGCGATGTGCAGCCCGCGTCGGACCTCTACGCGCGGCTCTTCACCAGCACGGACGGCGTGGCGTGGACGGAGGCCCGGAGATTCGAGCGGGCCACCAGCGGCGTCCTGGCCCGCGCGGAGGTCTGGGGCGTGCTGCCCGGCGGCGACCTGGTGGTGCGGGCGGAGAACCTGAGGGGCTTCGGAACCGGAGGGAAGGGGTTCCAGGTCCTGCGCGTGAAGCGCTAGGGCGCCCGCGGGAAGTTCGAATACACGACCGCGAGCCGGGCATCCGCCGCCAGGCTCGCGGGCGTCACCAGCTCCAGGTCCACCGGCACCGGACCGCGGTAGCGCTCCGCGATTTCACGCTGCAGCCCCGCGACGTCCAGGTCGCCCAGCCGCTCCATCTTCCCGTACTCCACGCCCGCGCCCGTCGCGTACGCCTTGCGCACCAGCTCCGAGCAGTACATCGCCTCGTCTCCCCACCCGAAGAGCGCGTCGTACGGCTTGCCCAGGTGACGCTTCGCCTCCTCCACCGCACGCGCCTTCGCCGCGTCATCCACCCCCTGCGGCCGCATCACCAGGAGCCGCCCCTTCACCCCGCGCGCCTTCCACTTCGCGAACGGTGTGCGCTTCACCGGCTGCACGGCCTCCACCACGAACGTCCCGTCCGGCGTCACCTCCACCAGCCCCACGTGCGACAGCGGGCTGTGCGTGGCCACCTGGATGGCCTTCGACTGGCGTGACCCCGACGTCTGGAACACCACGTCCCCGGTCCGCACCTTCGCCGCCACGCCCCCCGCCTCGCGCGGCGCCGCCTGCGTCCCGCGGCCCACCAGCCACGTCGCCCCCACCAGCACGAGGGCCAGCAGCCACATCCCCCTGACG
>NZ_RAWQ01000231.1:0-15877 GCF_003668965.1 Corallococcus sp. AB030 | reverse complement strand
GGGTACGGGAACGCGGTGGATCCGGATGCATGTCATTGGACGAAGGGGGCACTGCCTGCCTGGTCCACGAACGGAAGCCTCGGCCGGGTGAGGCGTGGCCCATCCGGTTCCCTGCCCTGGGGGGCGTCTCCAGATTGCGGTCCAAGGGGGCGCACCTCCGGCGCCCCGGCCTCAATCACAGTCAACGCGCTGGATGCGCAGGACACACGAGATGCTCGGACTGAAGAAGACCGTCGGGATGTCGGAGCCGGCGAAGGAGTAGTCCGGCGGTAGGCAGTCACCCACTGCGTGGGGGTCCGTCATCCCTGTGGGACGGACCCCCATGTTCTTTCAGGCGCGAGGGATGAGTCCCTGGTCGCGCAGGAAGGTCACGGTGTGGGCCACGCCGTCCGCGAGCGGGGTGGGGCGGAAGGCCAGTTCCCGCTGGGCCTTGGCCGCGTTTACGCGAGCCTCCCAGCGCATGAAGGACAGCTGTCCAGGCGCGACGAGCGGCGTGAAGGGAAACACGCGCGCGAGCGGCGCGGACACGCGGGCCAGGGCCTCCATCAGGAACACGGGCGCGACGGCGGGCGGCTTGCCGGCCCCGGCGGCCTGGTGGATGGCGAGCGCGAGGTCCGCGTTGCTCGCGTACTGGTCGGCGACGAGGTAGCGCTCACCGTTGACGCCGCGCTCGGCGGCGGCGAGGTGCACGTCGGTGCAGCCGTCCACGTGGACCACGGACATGCCGCCCGGCGGGAGCAGCGGGGCCTTCTTGTTGAGCAATTGGATGAAGAAGGAGTTGAGCCCCACGTGCACGGGGCTGGGGCCGTAGACGGCGGCCGGGTTGACAAAGACGACGTCCAGGCCCTGCTGGCGGATGGCCTCCACGGCGCGCTCGGCGTCCTGCTTGGAGCGCTCGTAGACGGTGGGCTTGGGGTGCGGGTCGATGTGGGCTTCGGTCAGCTCGCCGCCCCGGGGCGCGGCGAAGACATCCATGGTGGACGTGTAGACCACGCGGCGCACCTTCGCGGCGTGCGCGGCGGACAGGACGTTCACGCTGCCCTGACGGTTCACCCGGTCGAAGATGGAGTCGTCCCGATGCCACTGCTCCGGCATGCCCGCGGCGTGGAAGACGAGCTCCACGTCATGCAACGCGGCGGGCAGGGTGCCCGGCGACGTGACGTCACCCGGGACGAGCTGCACGGAGGAGGGGAGCAGCTTCGCGGCGCGGGCCGGGTCCCGCACGAGCGCGCGGACGGAGGCGCCCTGCTTCACGAGCCGATGGGCAATGGCGTTGCCGATGAGGCCAGTGGCCCCGGTGACGAGGACGTTCATGGGGCCGGCAATCTAGCCGGAGTCAGCGGTGCCGTGCTCCGCGGGGCTCGGGGCGGGAGCGCAGCCCGTCGAAGAACATCCCGGTGAGGCGGTGGATGCGCTTGGAATCCGAGGCGTCCTCCGCGGCGGCGAGGGAGATGGCCATCGCCATGCACACCACGTCATCCAGGAGGATGTCGCTGCGCACCTCGCCCGCGTGCTGGGCGGCCTTCAGCAGGCGCTCGCCCTCGGCCGTCGTCGCGTCACAGCCCTGGGTGTGGTTCTTGAGGACGATCCCCAGCGACGCCGCGAGCCCCTTGTACATCCCCGCGCAGTGCACGAGCTCCGCCAGGAAGAGGCGCAGGGCTTCGAGAGGGGGCAGTGCCTCCGAGCGTTCGAGGCTCTTCTTCGCGAGCGTCAGCAGTTGTTCGTCGCACGTCGCGGCGAGCAGCGCCTCCCGCGACTCGAAGTGACGGTAGAGCGTGCCGATGCCCACCTCCGCCCGCTTCGCCACGTCGTTGAGCGACGCGTCCGCGCCGCGCTCGGAGAACACTGCATGCGCCGCCACGAGCAGCCGCTCCCGATTGCGCCGCGCATCCGCGCGCAAGGCTCCGCCCGTTGCGTCCTCCTGCGGGTTCTTGGGCTGCTTTGTCATTGCCACTTGAAAAACGGAGGATAGCTCCGCATTTAACCGGAGCAATCCTCCGCTTAGCAAGGGAAAGGCAGGACCTGATGGCGACGAAGCGCGAAACCGTGTTGGTGCTGGGAGCGACAGGGCAGCAGGGAGGCGCGACGGCGCGAGCCTTGCTCAAGGACGGCTGGCGGGTCCGCGCGCTCGTGCGGGACCCGGCGAGCGCGAAGGCCCGCGAGCTTGAAGCGGCGGGCGTGGAGTTGGTGCGTGGGGACATGGGGGACCGCGCGTCGCTCGACCGTGCGGTCGCGGGGGCCTACGGTGTTTTCAGTATCCAGCCCAGCTCGGCACAGGCGAGCTACGGCGTCACGGACGACGACGAGGTCCGCTTCGGCACATCCATCGCGGACGCGGCGAAGGCGGCAGGCGTAGAGCACTTCGTCTACACGTCGGTGCTGGGGCTGCGTCCCGGCACGGGTGTGGACCACTTCGAGACCAAGTGGCGCATCGAGGAGCACGTCCGGGCCAGTGGCCTTCGCGCGACCATCGTGCGGCCGGGGACCTTCATGGAGCTGCTGCTGGTGCCGGACTTCGGCCTGACACGGGGGGCGCTCCAGTTCTTCATCCAGCCGGAGCAGCCCATGCAGTTCATCGCGGGGGAGGACATCGGCGTACTGACCGCACGCGTGTTCGCGGATCCTCGCACGTACGTGGGGACCACGCTGGAGATGGCGGGAGACTCGCTCACCGGCAATGCACTCGCGGAGAAGATCGGCCGGGCCACCGGGACGTCCATCTCCTACTCACGGTTTCCGCCAGAGATGCTTGCGGCGAGCCCGATGCTGCGCAAGCTCGTGAAGCTGTTCGAGGATGGTTTTGTGTTCGAGAGCGCGGACATCCCGGCGCTGCGGCGGCTGGCGCCAGGCCTGCTCACGTTCGATGCGTGGCTGGAGCGCGGGGGCGCCGCGGCGATCCGGGAGCGCTTCGCGGTCTAGGGGGTGTCCCTAAACGAGAGAAGATGAACTGCGGCCGAGGGTAGCAGTCGTGCCCTCGGCCGAGCATCAGCAGGAGGGGTTGCACTAAAGCGGGGCCATTGCCTACCCCAGGGGATGCACCGACATGAACTCACCGACCAGGAATGGAAGCGCATCCGCCCGCTTCTGCCTCCGCGGCGGGGCCGGCACTCGCTCAAAGGCGAGCGTCTGTTTGTCAGCGCCGTGTACTGGCTCGCCCGCACCGGCAGCCCCTGGCGAGACCTGCCCGGTCGATATGGCAAGTGGAAGTCCGTGTACAACCGCTTCAACAACTGGTCGAAGCGCGGCGTGTGGGAGCGGCTCTTCAAGGAAGTGCAGCTCGAGTCGAATCCTCCCGTGCCGGGGGACGAAGCGTCCATCCTCGATGGCACCACCATCCGGGCGCATCTGGACGCCGCGGGAGGAAAAGGGGGGTCCAACACAACGCTCTGGGACGCTCTCGAGGAGGTTTTTCGACCAAGGTCCATGCCCTCGTCGACAGCCGAGGACGGCCACGCCATATCGAACTGACGCCCGGCCAGCGGCACGAGATGACCAAGGCCGACGACCTGATAATGCACGCGGTGGGCGCGGCCTGCATCGCCGACAGCGGGTACGATGCGGACTGGTTCCGCGCCCTGCTCAAGTTCTTCGGCATGAAGGCCGTCATCGCCTCCAAGCCGGAGCGCCCCAGAGCCCTTTCGAAGGACCGCAAGCTCTACGCCCTTCGTTATCTGGTCGAGCGGTTCTTCCATGGCCTCAAGCGCTTCCGCCGCCTCGCGACTCGATATGAGAAGACAGCCCGCAACTACCTTGCCCTCATCCACCTCGCCTGCACTCGGATGTGGCTCAATTAGGGACACCCCCTAGAACGCGACGCAGGGCAGGGAGTCGATGCGCAGCACCGACTCCTGGTCGAACTGGCTCTTGTACTCCTCTCGGATGGCTTCGATGTCAGCCGAGAGTGCCGCGCTGCCATCGTGCAGCAGCACGATGACCTTGGTCTGCTCGTGAATCAGTTCGCCGGACTCCAACCGGTACTGCCCGTTGGCGTCGTACACGGTGAGCTCATCCTGGAAGCGGGGCGTGACGACCGTATCCACGAAGGCCTGGAACTCGGCCTCACTGACGGGCTCGTTGCCCACCCGGTTCCGGCCGAAGGACAGGTCCGTCTGGTACTGCGGATCGCCCACCTTGCAGTTCAGGCCGTCATCGTCGTGCCCGCCACACGCCGCGGCACCCATCCCGAACACGAGGCTCAGCCCCAACAACAGCCGTGAGGAGACGGCGGTCATCCCTGGAAGATGCATCGCGGGTCACTCCGGGAAAGTGGGAGGGGAGCATGACCGGCTGTTTCCATGCGTGATAGAGCGACTCCGGTACGACTCGGAGGAGTGCGCCATGACAGGAGCCATCAGCCTGGAAGCGCTGGCGGAGTACATCCAGGATGCGTTCAAGGACGTGCACATGGACACCTCCACGCCGGACCTCTTCTTCTTCGCGGGGGACGAGCGGAAGCATCCCTTCGCGACCATCGTCACGCGGGACACCGAGTTCGACCATCACTCGGAGCTGGACCGCGATGAGGTGTTCCGGCTGAACCTGGGCTTGAGCAAGGAGAGCTTCCAGAAGCTGTTCCCGGTGCTCGACCCGCGCGTGGACTACACGGATCTGGACGTGCTCCTACCGCACCCGGCCTATTCGCGGATGTTCTGGCTGAGCGTGCTCAACCCCAGCCACGAAACACTCCGGCTGCTGCGCCCGTACCTGAAGGAAGCCCATGCCCTCCAGGTGAATCGGGCCGCCCGGGGCTGAGTCACGGCGTGCGGCTGCGCACGGTCTCATCGCTCCGGGGCACATCCGCGTACCCGGTCATCTCCAGGTAGCCGCGCCCCTGTACGGGCTGGCCCTCGCGCGTGCCGTCCACGGTCACCGCGCCCTCCCAGTAGCGCACCAGCACCGGCAGCTCCTGGTCCGGCAACTTCGGCGTCACCGTCAGCTCCAGCGATACCTTGGGGACCTGGACGCGCCAACCCGCCGGGTACTGGCCGCCGCGCGGACTCTTCCAGGTGCCCCGGGGCTCCAACTGCATGTCATCGGCGGTCAGGTGCACGGCCTCACCCGTCGCGGGGATGTACGTGCCCGCGCTGAAGGCGTCCTTCGACCCGTCCTTCTTGCGCAGTTGGTAGAGCATCAACTCGCTGCCGTCGGTGAACTGGAGCGCGAACCAGTCCCAGCCGACCTGGTCGCCGCTCAGCGCGCTGGTGCTCCACTCGCGGTCCATCCAACTCTCGCCCTTCACCTGCACCGTCTGCCCATCCACCGACACCGTGCCACGCGAAGGCATGCGCGACATCGAGTAGTAGTAGGACGCGTTGCCCCGCTCCGCGCCCTTCTGGCTCAAACCCTTGTCCCCCTGGAGCACCGGCGGCTTGCCTTCGTCCAGCGTCAGCTCCAGCGTCACTCCGTCGCCCTGCGCGCGCAGGTGCATGGGCCATGTGCCGCCCGTGCCTTCGCTGCGCACGTCCCAGTCCTGAAGCCAGACATGGAAGGGCGCCCCGTCCGCTCCCGCCAGTCCCTGCGCCGCGCGGCTGAAGCGCTCGGTGACGTGGAACTTCCCGGCGCTCACGTCCGTGAGCGTGAAGTGCCCCATGAACACCTGGCGCGTGCCCCAACTGGACTCACGCTGTGGCTGCTCCGGCGACAGCGCGCTGCGGAACAGCGTGAACTGGTAGCCGAAGGCGCGCCCGTCCTGCGTCTCTAGATTTCCTGTCCAGTACCACCACTCGGTGCGGAAGTCGGGGTGGGGGCCGTGGTCCTCCGGGAAGTGGAAGGGCCGGGGCTCCATCGCGCGCGCGTAGCCCTCCGTGCCGCCGTCTCCGCCCATCGCGGACGCGACCGTCATGCCGCCTGTGTTCGCGGGCCCGGTGTCCTCCGTGTCCCGCAGCACCACGCCCACCGCCACGCCCAGCGCGGCGAGCACCAACACCACCCCGATGACGAGTCCCCGCCCCATGCCTCACTCCTCCCGCAGCGCCATGGCCGGGTTCGCGCGCGCCATGCGCCACGCCGGGTACAGTCCCGCGAGCGCCGCTGCCACCAGGGCCAGCACCAGCGCCTGTCCCACCACGCCCGGCGCCACCACCAGCTGCAACGTCCACCCGAACGAGCGCTGGTTGATGACGTGCACCAGCACGTAGGCCAATGCCAACCCCAGCGGGATGGAGAACAGCCCCGCGAGCAGGCCCAGCAGGCCCGTCTGCAACGACACCATGCCCCACAGTTGTCCCGGCGTGAGCCCCGTCGCGCGCAGCACCGCGAACTCGCGCGCCCGCTCCAACTGCAACGACATCAGCGCGCTCAGCACGCCCACGAACGCGACGCCAATCGCCAGCAAGCGCAGCACCTGCGTGATGGTGAAGGTGCGGTCGAACACCTCCATCGACGCCTGCCGCAGCGCCCGGTTCGCGCGCACGTTCAAGGCCTGCTCACCGCCCGCGCGGTCGCGCACGCGGGCCACCAGTTCGTCCACGTCCTGCCCGGGCGCGGCGAAGAGGGACAGACCGGACACGCCCCGGTCCTCGTACCAGTGCTCATACGTGGCACGCGGCATCAGCACCGTCCCCACGTCCGAGCCGTAGTCGAAATACACGCCCGCCACGCGGAAGTCGTGCGGCCCCTTGTCGGTGGCGACTCGCAGCGTGTCGCCTGCGTGAACGCCCCGGTGGAACGCGAAGGGCTCCGACACGATGAGCGCGTTCGTTGACGCGTCCAACTGACGCCACACGTCCTCCGCGCGCCCTTCCTTGAAGCGGTACGTCCGCTCGTGGCCCTTCGCGAAGTCCACCGCCAACAGGTCCGTGTCCACGTCGTTGATGCGCACGTGGATGACGCGGATGGATCCGCTCGCCTCGACGCCGGGCGTGGACCGCAGCTTCTCCGCGAGCCCCGGCACCAGCGACGAATCCCCGCGCCGCGCCACCAGTGACGGCGGCGACACGAACACGTCCGCCTGCAACGCGGACTCCAGCCACGCCGCCACCGTGCCTCGGAAGCTGGACACCATCAGGCCCACGCCCACCGTCGTCGCCACCGCGACCATCAACGCCGCCAGCGCCACCGCCGTGCGCGACAGGCTCGCCGTCACGCCTCGCGCCGCCATGCGTCCCAGCGGGCCGAACATCGCGCCCAGCGGCCGCGCCGCCGCCACCGTCAGCTTCTCCGTCACCCAGGGCACCAGCAGCGCGCTGCCCAGCAGTACGCCGAAGAGCCCCGCATACGCCGGCATCAGCGCCTGCGTGGGCCACGCGAGCACCGCCGCCGAGAGGGCCAGGATGATCAACCCCAGCACCGCCAGCCGGGGCGCCCGGTTGCGCGACACGTCCTCCACCGTCGAGCGCCGCAGCGCTGTCACCGGTGCCGCTCGCGCCGCTTCCCACGCGGGGACGAGCGCCGCCAGCACTGTCGCGCCCAGGCCCAGGCTCAGGCCCTTGATGAGCGTGAACGGTTCCAAGGACAGACGCCGTACGTTCACCACGAAGTACAGGTCGTTGATGGTGCGGGTGATGAGGCCTACCAGTCCGCTGGCCATCAGGATGCCCAGGAGCAGCCCCGCCGCGGTGCCCACCATGCCCAGGAGCAGGGCTTCGCCCAGCACCACCGCGAACAGCTCACCGCGCGTCACGCCCACCGCGCGCAGCCGGCCCAGCATCCCGCGCCGCTGCACCACGGAAAACGTCATCGTGTTGTAGATGAGGAACATCCCCACCACGAGCGCCAGCAGCGACAGCGCGGTGAGGTTGGTTCGGAACGCCCGCGTCATCTGCTCCACCGTGCCCGCGCGCCCGGACGTCTGGACCAGCTCCGCGCCCGGCGGCAGCGTGGCCTTCAGCGCCGCGGCCTGGGCCTCTCCGCCCTTCAAGCGCAGGTCCACGCGCGTCAGCCGGCCCTCCTGGCCCAGCACCTCCTGCGCGGTGGAGATGTCCGCGATGAGCAGCGATTCCAGCGCGCGCTCCGTCGTCTCCTGCGAAGGCGTCAGCAGGGCCGATACGCGCAGCTCCCGGCGAAGTCCTGTCACCATCACCGGCAGCGTGTCCCCAGCCTTCACGCCCAGGCTCCGCGCCGTCTTCGCGCCCATCACCACCGTGCCGGGCCGCGTGAGCAGCGTGCCGACGTCCCCCACCGCGCCCCCGCTGGAGAAGTCCCGGAAGGGGGCTTCCGCGAACGGATCCAGGCCGAGCAGCGTGAGCGTGCGGTGGTTGCCGCCCTCCACCTGCACGAAGCCCTGCACTACGGGCGCCGCGTCTGGTGAGTCCGGCCGCAGCTTCAGCGCCGTGTAGACGCCCTCCGGCAGACCGGAGGTTCCTCCTGCGATTTGATGCGTGGCGCGACCCGCGACGACGTCGGTGGATTGCTCGAAGGCTCGCAGCGCGCTGCCGCTCGCCAGGTCGATGGACACCACCACCGCCACGCCCATCGCGATGCCCAGGAGCGACAGCGCCGTGAGCCACGGGTGCCCGCCCAGGTGCCGCAGGCTGGAGCGTGCGAGCAGCGCCCTCATGGCGTCCCCCGGCCGCGCGCACCGCCGGGGCGCTCCACCAAGCGTCCGTTCTCCATCGTCAGCACTCGGTCCGCGCGCTCCGCCATCGCGGGCTCGTGCGTGACGATGAGCGCGCACGCGTTGCCCTGCCGGGTGAGCCCTTCCAACAGGTCCAACACCTGTCCGCCCGTCTCCTCGTCCAGGTTGCCCGTGGGCTCGTCCGCCAGCAGCAGCGGCGGGGCGTGGGCCAGGGCTCGCGCCACCGCCACGCGCTGCTGTTCTCCGCCGGAGAGCCGGTCCGGGAAGCTGTTCGCGCGCGTTCCCAATCCCACCCGTTCCAGCAACTCCCGCGCCCGCGCGCTGGCCTCGGCGCTCGAGCGGCCGAGCAGCTCCAGCGGCAGCCGCACGTTCTCCTCCACCGTCAGCGTGGGCAGGAGGTTGAACGCCTGGAAGATGAAGCCGACGCGCTCGCGGCGCAGCAGCGTGCGGTCCCGCTCCGGCATGCGCCCCAGGTCGCGGCCCTCCACCAGGATTTCGCCGTGCGTCGCCTGGTCGATGCCGCTGATGAGGTTGAGCAGCGTGGACTTGCCGGAGCCGCTGCGGCCCAGCAGCACCACGAACTCGCCCCGGTGCAGGGAGAGCGACGTGCCCGAGAGCACCTCGCGCACGGAATCGCCTTCCGCGTAGGACTTGGTGACGCCGCGCAGTTCGACGAGGGGCCGCGAATCGGGAGGAGAAGAAGGCATGCCGGGCATCCGACATAGCCGATGCCCGGCATCCGGGAGCGTTTCCCCGTCCAACCGGGAGGGATGCCCGCTACTGGACGCCAGCAGCGCCAGGGAGCGCTCAACCCATGACACCCGGCAGGTTGTCCGGGTTGCTTTTCGTGCGTGCCGACACGTCCCGGTGTTTGATGGCCACCTCTCCTCGCCGGAAGCCTTGCCTTCCGCGGGGTAGGGGGGGCCACACATGAATGAAGCCCAGGCCGGGTGGGTGGCGGCGTCCGGCAGTGTGCCCCCGCCGCTGCATGAGCTGCTTCAGCAGCTCCCTGCCTTCTTTGGCCTCTACCGCGGCCCCGGCCACCACATCGAGTTCAGCACCTCCACGCGACTGCCGCTGCTCGACACGCGAGGTCAGGTGGGCATCCCCCTGCGCGAGGCCTGCCCCCAGCTGGAGGGCCCCGGCTGGCACGAGGCCTGGGACCGCGTCTTCGCCACCGGAGAAGCCCTGCACCTGCGCGAGGCATCCGCCCGCGCATGCCCCGCCGACGAGGAGCTCTTCTTCAACCTGTCCCTGCTGCCGCGCCGCGACGCGCAGGGGAAGGTGGAGGGCGTGCTCGCCTTCGCGGTGGACGTGACGGAGCTCGTGAGCACCCGCCGCGCCGCGTGGACCACCGCGGCCTGGCGCACCGAACGCCTCCAGGCGATGACCGCCGCGCTCTCCGAAGCGCTCACCCCCGCGCAAGTGGTGGAGGTGGCCGCTCGCGAAGGCGCCCTCGCCATGGGGGCCCTCACCGGCCTGGTGGTGGTGCCAGAAGGGACGAGCCTGGACGTCTTCGAGCGCGCCGCCGCGCATGGCTTCGCTCCCGGTGAGCTGGAGGGCTGGCAGCGCTTCGAGGTCTCCGCGACCTGTCCCCTCACGGACGTGACGCGCACCCGCGAGCCCTGCGCGCTGGGCTCGTGGACGGAATGCATGGCTCGCTACCCCAGGCTCGCGCAGTTGTCCTTGGAGCGGACCCTGTTGGCATGGGCCTCGGTGCCGCTGGTAAGCGGTGGGCGCGTGTTCGGCGCGCTGGGCCTGGGCTTCGGCGACGCGCGCGACTTCGACGCGCCAGAGCGTGCCTTCCTGCTGACGGTGGGCCGCCTGTGCGCGCAGGCGTTGGACCGCGCACGTCTGTACGACGAGGAGCGCGCGGCCCGGAGCGTCGCGGAGGCCGCCAGCCGCGCCAAGGACGCGTTCCTCGCCACGGTGTCCCATGAGCTGCGCACGCCGCTCACGTCCATCCTCGGCTGGTCGCAGATGCTGCGGCAGGGCCTGCTGGGCGAAGACAAACGACAGCGCGCGGTGGAGGCCATCGAGCGCAACGCCCGCGCGCAAAGACAGCTCATCGAGGACCTGCTCGACATCAGCCGCATCGCCAACGGCCGCTTGCGCCTGGAGCCGGTGCCTTTGGAATTGGGCCACGTGGTGGAGGCGGCGCTGGATGCCGTCAGGCCCACGGCGCTCGCGCGCGAGCTGACGCTCGATGTCTCCGTGGACGAGGATGGCGTGCCGCTGTTCGGCGACCCGGACCGCTTGCAGCAGGTGGTGTGGAACCTGCTCTCCAACGCCATCAAGTTCACTCCGCACGGCGGCCACGTGACGGTGTCCGCGCGCACGTGCGACGAGGGCGCGGAGTTGGTGGTGCGCGACGACGGCGAGGGCATCCCCGCTGAGTTCCTTCCCTTCCTCTTCCAGCGCTTCCATCAGGCGGACACCGGCGTGAGCCGCCAGCACGGCGGCCTGGGCCTGGGCCTGTCCATCGTGCGGCACCTGGTGGAACTGCACGGCGGCACCGTGACGGCCGTCAGCGAAGGGCTGGGGAGGGGCGCCACGTTCACGGTCGTGCTGCCCAACTCGCGCGTGGGCACGGCCCCGGGCTCCTTGCGCGTGCCGCGCCCCGTGGAGGGCCTGACGCTGCCGCGCTTCCCGGAGCTGGAGGGCCAGCGCGTGCTGGTGGTGGATGGCCAGCCGGACGCGCGCGAGTGGATGTCCGTGCTGCTCACCCGCGTGGGCGCGCACGTGCTCACCGCCACCAACGTCACCGACGCCATGGACGAGGTGCGCCGCTCTCCGCCCACGGTGCTGGTGACGGACGTGACGCTGGCCGGCGAGGACGGCTATTCGCTCCTGTACCGGCTGCGCGCGCTGCCCTGGGAGTCCGGAGGCGGTGTGCCCGCGCTCGCCGTCACCGCCGCCGCGCGCCGCGAGGACCGCGACCGCGCCCTTCGCGCGGGCTTCAGCGCCTTCGTCACCAAGCCGCTCGACGCGGTGGAGTTGCTCACGGCGGTGGCGCGTCTTGCTCCGGCCAATCCGGTCGGCTCCTGAAGTCCTCCTCCGCACGCCACGGCTGGAGGAAGTCCCCCACCTCCCGGGCGAGCCGCGCACCGCTCACGTCGCGCGGGATGATGTGGAAGCCCTCCGGATAGGCCACGTGCCGCACCTCGGGACACGCCTTCATCCGCCGCGCGAGCCAGCGTCCGCCCTCCGGATCCACCACGTGGTCCTGCTCCGCGGTGGCCACCAGCACCGGGCAGCGCACCCTCGGCGCGTCCGCCAGCGCCAGGTCCTGAAGCCTGCACAGGTCGCGCAGCCGGGCCACCGGGAACGCGGGCAGCACCGGCGCCTTCGCCAGCACCTCCGGGTCGGAGATGTCCGTGCCGCCCTTGTCCACCCACGGCGTGGTCCATTCGAGCAGCGGCGTGCGGCACAGCTGTCTCACCAGCGCCATGCGCGCGCCCCGGAAGCGCACCGCGGGCGCCACCAGCGCGAGCGCGTGCACGGATTCCGGTTGATGCGCGGCCAACCGCAGCGCCAGGAGCGCACCCATGGACAGTCCGGCGACGAACACGCGACGGTGTCCGGAGAGCGACGCCAGCGCCTCGTCCGCGCAGGCCTGCCAGTCGCGGAAGTCCACGCCCAGCATCGCCTCCGGCGTGGTGCCGTGGCCCGGAAGCCTGGGCGCCACCACGCGCATCCCCCGCGCCGCCAGGGCCTCACCCAGGGGACGCACCTCCCAGGGACTGCCGGTGAATCCATGCAGGAGCAGGCAGGCGTCCGGCCCCCGCCCCAGCGTGAAGGGCGCGGTGGACTCTCCGTCGATGTCGCGCCAGCGCGTGCTCACGGGGAGGACACTGGCCACGACGGGCCCCAGGCGCTATGCCGCCTGACTCATGGCCGACACTCCGACGAAGCCCCCTGAAGTGCAGCTCCAGGTGCAGATGACCGAAGAGGTGTCCAATGGCCAGTACAGCAACCTGGTCCTGACGAATCACACGGACTCGGAGTTCGTGTTGGACTTCCTCTATGTCCAACCTCAGCAGCCCCTGGCCCGCGTCCGCTCGCGCATCATCACCAGCCCGCGCCACGCCAAGCGGCTCTTGAAGGCACTCCAGGAAAACGTGCAACGCTACGAAGCGCGCTTCGGCGCCATCACCCTGGGCGAGGACGAAGGCCCCAAGCACTGAAGGGCAGGAGCCGCCGGGACTTTCCCTCGCGGCCTTTCCCGGCGCACACTGAGCGGCATCGTGTTCCGAGCCCTCGTGTTCGCCGCTGCCCTGTTGTCCGCCGCCAACGCCTCCGCCCAGTGCACCGGGGACGGAGTGCAGCTGTATCCCGCGCCCGGCGGCATCGTCCCCACCAACATGCGCATCCTGCTGGAAGGCGTGGGCACCGCGAAGTCGCCGGTGCTGGGACTGGTGGGCAAGCCGCTGAAGCTGGTCTCCACCGACCACGAGGTGAAGCTCAAGGTCACCAAGGGATGGGAGAGCTCCCTGGGCCGCGCCACCATCATCCTCAAGCTGGCGGAGCCGATGCAGCCGGACAAGCGCTACTTCCTGAACCTGCAGGAGGTGCTCCCCAACATCGCCCTCCTCAACGGACAGGTGGGCGCGCAGCCTTCGTGGCTGAGCGGCAAGGGGCCGGACACCAAGGCACCCAAGTGGGTGAAGCGCCCCGCGGTCTCGGAAGGCTTCGTGCGCCGCTCGCCCCAGGGCATCGCGCGCTTCGTGAAGCTCAACCTGGCGCTGCGCGAGGAGAGCCCCGCTTTCCTGGTGGTGAAGCTGTCGCCGCGCCGGCTGGGCATCTCTCCCCAGCAGTACCTGCTGCCCGTGCAAGGCAATACGGCTTATCTGGGCCATGAGGCCTGCGGTGGGGCGTTCTCTCTAGAGGACGGGCGCAGCTATCGCGCGCGCATCGAGGCCTTCGATGCAGCGGGCAACCTGGCGCCATCCACGCCTCCCGTGGACTTCGAGGCCCCGTCCGCCCAGGGCCCTTAGTAGTGTGTCTGCCCGTTCAACCCGCGACAGGGAGACAACGGGCATGACGGCGACGGTGGATGTGGAGGGTTTGAAGGGGCGCATGGCCGCCTTCATCCAGAAGCTCCAGGACGACATCTGCGGAGCGCTGGAGGAACTGGACGGCCAGGGCCGCTTCCGCGAGGACGCGTGGAGCCGCCCTGGAGGCGGTGGCGGCCGCAGCCGCGTGTTGGAGGATGGCGCCGTCCTGGAGAAGGCGGGCGTCAACATCTCCGTCGTCCATGGCGAATTGGAGGAGGCCTTCGCCAGGAAGCTCCAGGGCGAGGGGCGCACCTTCTGGGCCGGTGGCTTGTCGCTGGTGCTGCACCCGAAGAGCCCGCATGTGCCCACGGTGCACGCCAACTACCGCTTCATCCACCAGGGCGGGCGCGCGTGGTTCGGCGGCGGCGCGGACCTGACGCCGTACTACCTGGACGAAGCGGACGCGGCGCACTTCCACCGCGCGCACAAGGCCGCGTGCGACGCGCACGACCCCACGTACTACCCGCGCTTCAAGGCCGCGTGCGACTCGTACTTCCACCTGCGCCACCGGGGCGAGGCGCGCGGCCTGGGCGGCATCTTCTTCGAGAACATGGGCGGTGACCTGGAGCGCGAGTTCGCGTTCGTGCAGGCGTGCGGCAACAGCTTCATCCCCGCGTACCTGCCCATCGCGCGGAAGCACAAGGACACGCCGGTGACGGAGGAGCAGCGCTACTGGCAGGAGGTGCGCCGGGGCCGCTACGTGGAGTTCAACCTCGTCTACGACCGGGGCACCATCTTCGGCCTGGAGACGCAGGGGCGCACGGAGTCCATCCTCATGTCGCTGCCGCCGCGCGTGCGCTGGCGCTACGACTACCACCCGGAGCCCGGCACGCCCGAAGGCCGGCTGGTGGAGGTGCTGCGCAATCCCCGGGAGTGGGCCTGATGTCCTCGGCTCCGGAGCCCGAGGAGCCCGGCCCCGCGCGCCCCCGCAACCTCGCGGTGCGCCTGGGCGTCGCGGTCACGGTGTTCCTCGCCGTGGCCATGAGCTGCCTGTACATCGCCTACCTGCCCATCATGGGGGCGTCGGGCCGGAGCCGCGCGTCGCCGGAGCGGGTGGCCAATGAGGCCCGCGTCCAGGTGCTGGCCCTGTGCGACGCGGTGCAGGCCTTCCGGGACGAGCACGGCGACTACGTGCCCATCGCGCCCTATCCCGCGCCCGTGCCTCGCCATGGCGAGGGCGTGCCCTTCCCGCAGGACCACGAGTACTTCCACCGCATCGGCTTCGACCCGGGCCCCATCGTTCACCTCCAGTACGAGGTGCGGGTGGAGGAGAGCCCCGTGGGTGAACCCGAGGTGTCCTGCCTCGCCCGCGTGGACGAAGATGGCGACGGCCTCAACGCCGTGTACCGCGTCCGTCTGGATGCCAACGGAATGACCAGCCCCGTGGAGGTGGAGCGCGAGGGGGAGTAGCCGCCCATGCAACTCGGGGTTCTCGTTGTGAGAGAATCCTTCGTGATGGGAAACGTCGGTGACATCCGCGGCCCCCGCGCAGGAGGTCCTCCCGGCTCTGGTGGGCCCCGCTCCGGCGGTGGCTCCTCTGCGCCGACGGGCCCATCGCCAGCGTCTCCGTTCCGCGATGACGGGATGGAGACCTCCACCCCCACCACCTCGTCCGGCGACCGCACCCGCATCGGCTCCCCGCCCGTGGGGCTTCCGCCGGAAGCCGATGGTGGCGCGCCGTTGGAGTCTGGAGCGGAGTCCGGCGAGCCCGGCCTCCCCGGTGGCGAAGGGACGGAGGCCGGCGCCTCTCCGGAGGGTGGCGACGTAGGCCCCCGTTCGGTCCGCGTCGGCATTCCCAAGGGCCCGCAGACCGGCGGGACGACGCGCGCGCCCCGCGCGGACGCCGGCACGGGCTTCGAGTCCCCCGGCGCGGCCACCCAGACGCCCCGGCGCAAGGGCGGCGACGGCTTCCGGACGCCCGGCTCCGTGCCCACCACCGCCAGCCCCTACCTGGGCGCGGGCGAGGCGCGCGGGCCGGTGCTGGACGTGGAGTCGCTCATCCCCTCTGACCTGAACGACCTGGAGAGCCACCTCGCGGTGGGCAAGCGCTTCGCGTCGGACGGGGCGCTCCTGTCCGCGCAGGTGCGGCCCTCGTCGCTGCCCTCGTCGGACCGGGTGGCCCGCCTGTGGGCCTTCTTCGCCGCCTACGCGGAGGCCGCCGCGGCGCACCCGCCCGCCGCGGAGGGCAAGGCCGCCTTCGAGCAGGCCCTCAAGGACCAGGGCTTCGCCCACCTCCACGACGCCCACACCGGGCAGAACGGCGTGGAGGCCGGGATGTGGGTGATGGACGCGCCCACCCCCGAGG
>NZ_RAWQ01000230.1:0-16057 GCF_003668965.1 Corallococcus sp. AB030 | reverse complement strand
GGAGAGCCGCGGCACGCAGCGCCACTCCCTGCTGCCCGCCGCGGCGGAGCAGCCCTGTCAGGAGGCGCCGCTGCCCGGCAGTTAGCCGCACGCCCTGCTGGGGCCTCTTCCGGCGCACGCTGCTCATTACCAACGCAGCGTACCCCTGAACGGAATTACTCCGGTTGGCTTAGCGAATCCCCGCCCGGAGCGCGCGGACTGACGTCACTCAGCCTCACCTTGCAACGGGGAGGGGGCTCAGGGCGGCGACGAAAGGACGGGGGCGCAGGATTGTTGGCGGTTGCGCCAGTACGGCGCTCCGGGCCAGCGGCGCTCCAGGCGGTAGTAGCCCTCGCGGATGCGCAGGTGCTCCTGGAACTCGTGCCGCGTTCGCACCTCGTGGAGGCGCAGCGCGGCGGAGTCACCCCGGAGGTAGCGGCTCACCACGTCGGCGGCCTGATTCGCGGTGCGCAGGGCCTGGGACGTGCCCTGCGAGGACAGCGGATCCAACATGCACGCGGCGTCGCCCACCGCGAGCCAGTCCTCGCCGTGCAGCCGGTCCAGGCAGGCGACGTTCGCGGACACCGCGAGCAGGGGTTCGCCGGTGAAGTCACACGCCTCCAGGCGGCGGCGCGTCTCGGGCGCGCGCTCCATCCGCGCACGCCATGCCTCGGCGTCCTCCGGCATCAACCCCTGGAGCGAATCCTTGTCGCCCATCAGCCCGAAGACGATCTGGTCACCGGGCATCCGCGCGGAGTACCACCAGCCGTCCTCGCACGACTCCACCAGCGTGAGCGCGTCCACGGTGCGGCCGGGCTGGAGCGCGAACGTGCCGCACAGGCCCAAGGTGCGGTCCACCGTGTGGCGCCGGGCCCCCTGCGACGTGGCGAAGACCGCGCTCCGGCCCGTGGCGTCCACGACGAAGCGCGCGTCCACGAAGTCACGGGGCGCATCGCCCTCCGTGGGAACGAAGAGGCGGTGGCCGCCGTTCTCCAGGGGCGTCCAGTCCGTCACCACCGAGCCGATGCGCACGTCGACGCCGAAGCGCAGGGCCTCGTCCGCGAGCATCCGGTCGAACCGGGAGCGGTCCAGGTGCCAGCCCGTGCCCCACGGCGAGCGCAGATGATCATTGTCACCCAGCGCGGAGTCTCCCCAGCGCGAGCACGAGCCCATGGAGCGCAAGTGGCCCTGACGCGCGAAGGCCTCCCAGACGCCCAACCGCGCCAGCAGCCGCCGGCTGTCCGGAGGCAGTGTCTCGCCCAGGTGGGGCTGCGCGTAGGTGGAGCGCTCGAACAGGACGACGCGCAGGCCCGAATGCCTGCACAAGGCCAGCGCCAGCGCCGCGCCCGCGGGACCGCCGCCCAACACGGCGACGTCATACCGGATGGTGTCCAAGGCTCAGGCCGTCCCGTCCGCGTGTGCCAGCGGCCGACGCTCGACCTCCAGGAATTGAGGCATGCCCGCCCCACTGCACCCGGCGTACCAGCAAGCGGCGGATGACTGCCTGTGGGGTTCGCGAGGCGCGGTGGCCGCTGGACGCGTCAAGGGTTGCGTCCGCGACGTGTCAGCCAGGGGGATGACGCGTCAACGCGCCTGACCCGGGCGGGACAATCAGCGAGGATGGCCCGCATGAAAATCTGGGTCGATGCCGATGCGTGTCCGGGGCCCGTGCGGGACATCCTGCTGCGCGCCGTGCAGCGCGTGAAGGTGCCCATCGTCTTCGTGGCGAACAAGCCGCTGGCGCTGCCGCGTCTGGCGTACGTGTCCACCGTGCAGGTGGGTGCGGGGCTGGACGTGGCGGACCGGCACATCGCCACGTCCGCGGAGGCCGGGGACCTGGCCGTCACGCAGGACATCCCGCTGGCCGCGCTGCTCGTCCCCAAGGGCGTCGTGGTGATGGATCCGCGAGGAGAACTCTTCACGCCGGAGACCATCGACGAGCGGCTGTCGATGCGGAACTTCATGCAGGAGCTGCGCGACAGCGGCGTGAACACGGGCGGCCCCGGGGGCTTCTCACCGCAGGACCGCCAGCAGTTCGCGGCCACGCTGGACCGCGAACTGACCCGGCTGGTGAAGCAGCAGGGCTGAAGAGGACAGAGCCTAGTGGCCGGCGCCGCCGCTGCCCTCCGCGGGAGGCGTGCCGGTGGACGGCGCCACGGGGCTCGTGCCGATGCCCTTGTTGCGGTGCCAGGCCTCCGGGATGATGTCCAACCGCGCGCCGGGGTTCTGTGACGGCACGACTTCCGGGGCCAGGTTGTCCACGCCGCGCATGTCGATGCCGCCTGAGCCACCCGTGCCCACCTCGTTGGCGTCCACGCATTTGAAGTCCTCCGGCTTCGAGGACTTCTCGATGCCCGTGCCTCCGGTGGCTTCCGCGTTGGCCTGGGCCTCGGCGCCCACGGTTCCGTAGAAGTTCAGGCCATGCTCGCGCAGCATCTCCTGCGTGCGAGGCGACTCCTCCGAGTCCCAGGACATCTCGTCGCTGGCGAATGCCTCGGACGGGGACTCCTGTGGAACGGACGCGGTCTGCGTGGCACAGCCGCCCAGCAGGAGCGCGGTCATCGAGGCCATGAGCGGAAGCTTCATCGGGATGTCCTTTAGAAGTGTCGTCCGCCTCTCAAGTTGGAGGCACTCGCGTCGGGGGCAAGCGACGGGGAGCCAGCCGGGCCAGCGACCCCGTTCCAGGCCGGGGCCGCTCTCAGTGGTTCACGGACGCATCGCCCGCGTGCAGGCAGGCCAGCGCCGCCACGGTGAGTGACTCGCAGCCGCCGCGCAGCGAGCCCTCGCGGTCCGGGGCATAACCGCTGGAGTGCGGCCCTGGCACGTGCGCCATCTTCTCCTGCGGCGTCGCGCCCGGTGCCCCCTCCCAGGCCTTTCGCGGCGTGATGCCCATGAACCAGTACGCAGTGGGCACCGGATGTTCCGGCCCCTGGGCGAAGAAGGGGAAGTCCTCGCTCGCGGTGGCGAGCACCCCCGGAACCAGTGCGTCGCGCCCGAACCATTCCGCGTGCGCGTCCCGGACTCGGCGCATGAGCTCCGGGTCGTTGCGGTTCACCGGCCCGCGGTTCACGACTTCCACCAGGGGAGCCCTCGGCGCGCCCGACGCCGCGGCCTCGCCCTTCGCGATGCGTTCGATGGCCGCGAGCACCCGCGCCTGCACCGCGTCGTCCTCCGTGCGCACCGTCAACTCCAGCAGGGCTTCGTCCGGAATCACGTTGGCGCGAGTCCCCGCATGGAAGGCCCCTACCGTCACCACCGCGGCTTCCAGCGGCGACAGCGCGCGCGACACGATGGTCTGCAGGCGCATCACCACGCTGGCCCCCAGCACCACGGGGTCCACGGACAGCTCCGGCAGCGCGCCATGCGCTCCCCGGCCGAAGAGGCGCAGGCGCACGTGCGCGGAGCCCATCATCGTCACGCCCTCGCGGTGCATGAAGGTGCCCACCGGCAGCGGCGCCGTGTGCTGGCCCAGCACCGCGTCCGGCGTGCCGAAGCGCGAGTAGAGCCCGTCATCCAGCATCGCCTTGGCGCCCTGGAGGGTCTCCTCCGCCGGCTGCCCCACCACCATCACCGTGCCGCGCCACGCACCGCGCGAGCGCGCCAGCACCGCCGCCGAGCCCACCAGGCACGCGGTGTGGACGTCATGGCCGCACGCGTGCATCACCGGCTCGCCGTCCTCCGTCCGCACGCGGCTCGCGTAGGGCAGCCCCGTCTTCTCCTCCACGGGCAGCGCGTCCATGTCCCCGCGCAGGAGCACCGTGGGCCCGTCGCCGTTGCGCAGCAGTCCCACCACGCCGTGGCCGCCCACGTCCCGGCTCACCGCGTAGCCCTCCGCCTCCAACCGGCGCGCCACCTGGGCGGCCGTGCGCGCTTCCTGGCCGGACAGCTCCGGGTGTTCGTGCAGGTCTCGATAGAGCGCGTCCACGTCCGGCAGCACCGCATCCAAATGCGCGAGGACGCGCCGGGCGCGGGCATGAAGGACAGCAGGGGTGGACGGGCCCGCGACGGATGGGGGGTGCGCGGCGTCGTTCATGGCGGTGTGCTCCCTTCCCGGACGCGAGGAGGAGGTACCGAGGGCATCCGGGTACGGCTCAAGGTGGAAGCCGCTCGCGGGGCGTCACAGGGGATGGGCGGGGAGCCAGGCAGTGGACTGGCTTCGTGCGTCGCCTCCCCCACCCTCCGGGGAACCGTGGGCCTTCGGGGTACCGCCTGTCCGTTCGTTGTTCGCCCCTCCCCCCAAGGTCACCTTCTGGCTGCGCACGCGACACATGAAGGGAGCGGTCATGAGGCGAAGCATCGCGTTGGGGCTCTGCCTGGCAGGATTGACGGGTGGCGCCGCCAGAGCCCAGGACCCACCGTCGGACGCGCCCACGCGGATGGGACGGGTGGATTGGCAGGGCCCCTACTTCCTCCTCGGATTGGGCGTGGAGGGCTACACGGGCAAGCTCGCGCCCAACCTGGATCCAGGGCCGTCGTATGGCGTCGTCGTCGGCTACCGCGCCAATGACTACGTGGGCCTGGAGCTGGGCTACAGCGGCGGCGTGAGCAGCCTGTCCGTCGCGGACAGCTCCGACTTCTTCGGCACGCCGGACCTCGTGCGAAACGGAGCGCAGGCGGCGCTCACGGTTGGCTTCACCCCCACCCGGCTGCAGCCCTATGTGCTCGGGGGAATCGGCGTCGAGCGCTATTCGGTGCGCGAGGGCAGCTTCTTCCGGTTCTTCGACGACACCGGGGGCTACGCACCCGTGGGCGCGGGCGTGCGCTTCAAGATCAACCCCCAGCTCACCGCCGAGGTGCGAGGCAGCTACAGCTTCCTCTTCGGGCAAAACTTCGCGCCCTCGCAGGACATTGGCGCGGGGGACGGCCGCTACTCGGGCCTGCTGATGATTGGCGGCAGCTATTGAGGCACGCCTGGTGCACGGCCGCGATGAACGGCGCGGACGCGCACTCCGAGCGCTCCGCACGGGAGTTCCGGGTCCTGGCACGCGTGCCGGCGCGCGTGCGAGCAAGGGTGGAGGACCTGGATTCCCAGACGCCCTGACCCCAGGGTGGCCGGCGCGCCCCGAACGAGATGAGCGGCGTGTCACTGGCGGCCGGGGCGCGGCTTGCTAGCATCGGGTGCACTCCCCCCGCTGAAAGCCGACTCCGCTGAACGCCACCGAACCGCGCCATCTGGCCGGCCTGGACCTGCTCCGGGGCCTGGCCATCCTCGTCGTCGTCGTCTACCACTACCCCCGCCCCCAGGGTCACGAGGCCTTCCAGGCGTTCGCCAACTTCGGCTGGACGGGCGTGGAGCTGTTCTTCGTGCTCAGCGGCTTCCTCATCGGCTCGCAGCTCCTGGAGCCGGTGTCGCGCGGTGAGACGCCGTCACTGCGGCGCTTCTACCTGCGGCGCTCGCTGCGCATCCTTCCGTCCTTCCTCGTCGTGCTGGGCCTCTACCTCTTCGTGCCAGCCTGGAGCGAGCGGCCCCTGGTGACGCCCGCGTGGCGGTTCCTCACCTTCACGCAGAACTTCGGCCTGCGCATCAACGGCTTCTCCCACGCGTGGTCCCTGTGCGTGGAGGAGCACTTCTACCTGGTGCTGCCTCTCACCGTGCTCGCGCTGCGTGGACGCCTTCGCGCGCCGTCGCTCATCGCGCTCGCGGTGGCCGTGATGGGCGGAGGCATGCTCCTGCGCGGCGGGCTGTGGCTGCACCACTTCTCCGCGCTCGGGCCCGCTGATCCGGGGTGGCGCGACTTCGACATGCTGCTCTACTACCCGACGTACGCGCGGCTCGACGGGTTGACGTGCGGCGTGCTGCTCGCGGCCTTGCGCGTCTTCCGGCCACAGGCCTGGGAGCGCTGGACTCGCGGCGCCCGCGCGCGGGGGATGGCCGTCGTGGGACTCGCGTGTCTGGGCGGCGTCCTCTTCATCAACGAGGAGCACTTCCGCTACCTCCCCTATGTCCTGCTGTCGTTCCCCCTGGCCGCGCTGGGCTTCGCGGCGCTGGTGATGGCGCTGGCGGGCCCCGCGGCCTCGCGCGTCTGCGCCCGCATCCCGGGCGTGAAGACCTTCGCGGTCCTGAGCTTCACCGTCTACCTCACGCACAAGGCCGTGCAGCACGGCGTGCGGGACGCGCTGGCGCCCCATGGGATGGACGCGTTCCACGTCGTCACGGTGTTGGGCGGCGCCGTGGCGGTGCTGCTCGCCTCGCTCGCGCTGCACCATGGCGTGGAGCGGCCCGCGCTGAAGTGGCGGGAGCGGCTGGAGCGGGGGCTCACCTCCCGGAAGCCCCAGGCGCGGCCCGCCGTTCCCTGAAGGCTGCCCGCGCTTCTGCGCGACAGAAGCCGCGCAAGGGGGCGGGCCTGGGCCCGGGCGTCGCGTGCGCGCTAGACCTCGCGCATGCGCCCCTTCCTGACGGCGACGTGGCGGTACCTGCTGATGCTCAACTACGAGGTGGACCCGGCGGTGCTGCGGCCCCTCGTCCCCCGTGGCACGGAGCTCGACGCGTGGCAGGGCCGCACGTTCGCGAGCATGGTCGGCTTCCGCTTCCTCGACACGCGCGTGCGGGGACTCGTGGTGCCGTTCCACCGGGACTTCGATGAGGTGAACCTGCGCTTCTACGTGCGCCGCCTGGGCCCCGAAGGCTGGCGGCGCGGCGTGGTGTTCGTGCGCGAAATCGTGCCCCGGCTCGCCATCGCCACCGTGGCGCGCGTCCTCTACAACGAGCCCTACGTCGCGCACCCCATGCGCCACGCCGTGAACATGGACGGCGCGGACACCGGCGCGCCCGGCCACGTCGAGTACGCCTGGAAGTCCCACGGCCGCTGGCACCAGCTGTCGGCCCGGACGCTCGGCACGCCGTCCGAGAGCGCCCCCGGCTCCCAGGAGGAGTTCATCACCGAGCACTACTGGGGCTACACCGCCCAGCGCGACGGCGGCTGCGCCGAGTACCGCGTGGAACATCCCCGCTGGACCGTCTGGCGCGCCCAGGAGACCTCCTTCGACTGCGACGTGGCCCGCTTCTACGGCCCCGCCTTCTCCGAATGCCTCCGGGGCACGCCCCACTCCGCCTTCGTGGCCACCGGCTCGGAAGTGTCCGTCTTTCCTGGAAATGAACTCCAGCCCTTGCCAGCGCCGTAGAAATCAATATTATCAATCTCGAAATTGATTTTCTGAATAACCCACCATGACAACCTCCAAGTCCACCTGGCCCGTGCCCACCCGCTGCCCCGTCTGTGGAGGCGGCACCGTCATCGAACGGGTTCGCTGCGACGGGTGCGCGTCCGCGGTGGAGGGGCGCTTCACGACGGGCTGGGTGCAGCAGCTGTCGCCGGAGCAGCTCGCGTTCGTGCGCGTGTTCATCGCGTGCCGGGGGAAGATCAAGGACGTGGAGCAGGCGCTGGGCCTCTCCTATCCGACGGTGGTGGCGCGGCTGGACGACGTGGTGGAGGCCCTGGGCCAGACGCCCGGAGGCCCGCCGCCTCCCGCGCCTCCTCCACCGCCACCTCCGCCTCGGGAGCGCGGCGCTCCGCGCCGGGCGCAGATTCTCGATGACCTCGCGGCCGGGCTCATCGACGCGGACGAGGCCGCTCAACGTCTCAAGAAGGCACGGGAGTAACCACCCATGATGGACCCTGAAGCCACGCCGTCCTCCGACGCCTCGTCTTCCTCGCGCGACGGCACCCAGCGCCACGCGATTCCGTGGGGACAGCACGCGGAGCTGGTGCTGCACGCGCCCGCCGCCACGCTCGTCGTGTCGCCGCTGCCGGAGGGAGAGAAGCCCTACCTGGTGACGCACGGCCGGGTGGAGACGCGCATCCAGGAGCACGGCCGGGTGACGAAGGTGGAGCTGCTGCCGCGCGAGGCGGGCTTCCTGTCACTGTTCTGGCGCCACGGCGGACAGGCGGAGCTGTTCGTGCCGCCCGACGTGCGCGCGAAGCTCCTGCTGGACGCGGGCGCGGTGCGCATCTCCGGCCTGAAGGACTGCGAGCTGGAGCTGAACACCGACGCGGGCACGGCGAGCCTGCGCGACGTGCACGGCAAGCTGACCCTGCGCACGGGCGCGGGCCGCATCATCGGCGAGCGCGTGGGCGGCACCCTCCACGTCCACGCCGCCGCGGGCGCGGTGAAGCTGGACGTGGACGCGCTGGACGTGGGCGAGCACCGCATCGGGACGCAGGTGGGCGCGGTGGAGCTGCGCCTGGTGCCCGGGCTGGATGTGAACATCTCGGCCCATACGTCGCTGGGCTCGGCGCAGACGCGCTACCCGTCCAACCCCCAGGCGGCGACGACGATCCTGCTGGAGACGGAGCTGGGCTCGGTGCGCATCCGCGAGTCGGGCCGTTCGCGCGGCGAGGACGCGGAAGCCTGGGAGGAGGACTCCATGCGCTGGCAGCGTCAGGCGGAGCGCTGGCAGCGCCGCGCCGAGCGCCACGCGAACCAGTGGGCCCACGCCTGGGCGAACTCGTGGGGCGCGCCGCCCTGGGCGGGCCAGGGGTCCCAGCACCACCGGCCTCGGCCGCCCGCACCGCCCCCTCCGCCCCAGTCCCAGGGCATCCCCGATGAGGAGATGCGCCGCGTGCTGGACCTGGTGGAGGCCGGCAAGCTCAGCGCGGAGGACGCGCAGAAGCTGCTCAAGGCGATGCAGCGGTGAGGATCATCCCGCACGCGCCCATCCCCAACTCTTCCATTCCGCGTGCGCCAGGCCCTTCACGACTGCTGTACGAGGTGCCCGACGGCAGGTGGGGCTGGGACTCCCTCCTTGCGGCGATGGATGAGACGATCCGCTGGTGCGCGCCCCGGGCGACGTTGGACGCGCCAGCCACCTGCCTGCGCACGCCTGCCTTCCAGCCTCGGGTGATGGTGGATCCGGATCGCTTCAATCTGATGGATCGGATCATCAGCAGCCGGCACCACGCCCTGCGTGGCAGCCCGCCGCTGAGCGGAAGGGAACGTCTTCAGGGAGGTCGGCTGCTCGTGTTCTTCCCGGATGACACCCTTTCCGACGGCGTGTCCGACCAGGTGACCCGGGGATTCTTCGACGAGCACAACGTGCCGCCCTGGGACACCTGGGTCGGCATGTTCCGCGAGGACCCCGAGTCCGACACCCAGTCGGCGGACTACCTCATCGCCTGGGTGCCACCGGTGTTCCTCGACTCCGTGGCTCAGGGCATCTTCGTGAACCCCGAGCAGTGCATCCAGTGGCTGGAGGACTCCACCACGATGATGGCGAAGCGGCTGAAGGACCTGACCACGCCCTGAAGCCGCTCAGGCGCCCTGGGTGAGGAAGCGGAACGGACGCACGCAGTCCTCGCGCGTGCAGCGGAAGAGGTAGCCCCGGCCGTTGTCGCCGAAGTCCAGGCCGAACGGCATCGCGGCCAGCTGCGCGACGAAGCGCATGGGCGCGTCACAGCACTCCGGCGTGGCCTCGCCGTTGAGCCACCCGGGCACGCCGCCCACCTTGCTCTCCGGCGCCTCCGCCTGCGCGCGGTCCAGCGCCAGGAGCTGCTCCTCGGTGGCCTCGTTGACGTCCACCGACAGGGCCTCGGTGTCCTCGGTGGCGGGCTCGAAGCCGAGCGTCCACTCCGCGTACGGCTTCACCGGCCCCGGCGGCGCGCTCACGGACGGCGCGCCCGCATTCACCGGCACGGCCGCGTTGGCCCCCTCCTCCGGGTCCCAACGGAAGCAGACGGTGTCGGGGTTCTCGCACTGGAAGACGTGGACCGACGCGTGCGGCGCCAGGTCCAGCCGTCCTTCGACGTGCGGCAACTGGAAGAGGAAGCGCTGGGGCCCGCCGCACATCGCGCAGGCGGGCCACTCCAGGGATCCCGGCGCCTCGGGCGTGCCCCCCACCTTCAGCAGGGGGACACCGGTGCGGCCAGGGACGAGCGCCCACAGGGGCGCGAGGGGACGGGACATGCCCCGGACTCTAGAAGTCCGCGATGCGGTCGGCCAGCGACGCGTCGTCCACGAAGGGGTTGCGGTTCTGCTGGTAGGTCTCGATGGCGTCGTTGCGCGCGACTTCCGCCGCGTCCACCTTGTCCAGCGTGTTCCACTGCTTGAGCACGGCCTCGTCGTCCGCGGGGATGTGCTTGTTGTAGACGGTGGAGAAGTAGAACAGCGCGCGCGCCACGTTGCCCTTGTGCTCGTCGGGCGGCTCGAAGACGGTGCGGCCCTTCTCGTCGGTGCCGAACTTGGCGCCGTTCTCCTCCCACTTCACGTTCTTCACCGTGCCGAAGGGCCAGTTTCCCCGGATGGAGTTGGCCTTGCTGTCGGTGGGGAACAGGTGGTGCAGATCCGCCTTCGCCGCGCCCGTGGCGCCCTTGGACTGGGGCCAGGTGTGCTCGGTGTTCATCACGTTGCTGTTGGGGATCTTGTTCGTCGCCACTTCCTTGCCCGTGTAGACGCACTTCACCTTGCCGTCGTGGTTGTCGAGCGTGGTGAAGATGATCTTCCGGGCCTGGTTGTAGCCCAGGTCCTTGTGCTTGCTGACCGCGTCGTGCAGGGCGTTGATCAGCGCCTGGTCCTTCAGCCCGTCGTAGCGGGGATCCGACTTGGGCGGCACGTCCTCCACCGGCACCTGCGGCGCGGGAACCGGCGTCGTGGGCGTCGTCGGGGCCTTCTTCGCCGACGCTCCGGACTCGAACGTGGAGACCGAAGAGAACGCCTTCGGGATGATACGGGCCGTGGAGGTCGTGGCCGACGTGGAGTTGGTCGAGGGGCGGGTCGCGGAGAGTGGGCGGGACGGGATGATCATGACGGCCCTCAAGACTTCGAGGTGGGGGATGACCCATTTTCGTCCGGACGCGCCCCCGGTTGCGTGACGCATCGCATTTTCCCTCCGGGTCGGTTGGTTTCTTCCGCCCGACCCAGGACATCCCGGGAAATGCCCCACCACCGGGCTCCGGAGCCGGGCAAAAGCGGGGCTCATCGACGGCACCAGGACGGCCCGGGGGCCCGTTTCCGGGAGCCGGGCGGCCCGGACGGGGTGCGCGCTATGCCTCCGGGTGTCGCAATCCATGAGGGGGTTTCGTCCATGAAGGTCGTGATTCCGGGTGGCACGGGACAGGTGGGCGCCCTGCTGGCGCGGGCGTTCATCGCGCGAGGGGATGACGTCGTCCTCATCAGCCGGGGAGGCCCGGGTGAGGCGCGCACGGTGTCCTGGGATGGACGCACCCTGGGTGATTGGGCGAAGGAGGTGGATGGCGCCGACGCGGTCATCAACCTGGCGGGACGCAGCGTGAACTGCCGCTACTCGGAGGAGAACCTGCGCCAGATGATGGACTCGCGGGTGGACTCCACGCGGGTGGTGGGCCAGGCCATCCAGCAGGCCGCGAAGCCGCCGCGCGTGTGGCTGCAGATGAGCACCGCGACGCTGTACGCGCACCGGATGGACGCGCCCAACGACGAGGCCACCGGGCTCATTGGCGGAGACGAGCCGGGCGTGCCCGCGTACTGGAAGCGCAGCATCGACATCGCGCTGGCGTGGGAGCGCACGCTGGCGGAAGCCAACACGCCCCACACGCGCAAGGTGGCGCTGCGCACCGCGATGGTGATGAGCCCGGACAAGGAGGGCATCTTCGACGTGCTCCTGGGCCTGACGCGCCGGGGGCTGGGTGGCCCCGCGGGCAGTGGGCGGCAATACGTGTCGTGGATCCACGGCCAGGACTTCGTGCGCGCGGTGCAGCTGCTGCTGGAGCGCGACGACCTGGACGGGCCGGTGAACCTGGCCGCGCCGAATCCCCTGCCCCAGCGCGAGCTGATGGCGAAGCTGCGCGAGGCGGCGCACGTGAGCGTGGGGCTGCCGGCGGCGAAGTGGATGCTGGAGGTGGGCGCGTTCTTCATGCGCACGGACACGGAGCTGCTGCTCAAGAGCCGTCGCGTGGTGCCTGGCCGGCTGCTGGACGCGGGATTCACCTTCGAATATCCCGACTGGGGGACCGCCGTGACGAACCTCGTCGAGCGCTGGCGCGCCGGGAGCGGGCCCGTCCGGAGCTGACCGTGTCCACGAAGCAGTACCGCGTCCGCTGGGGTCGCATCGCCGCGCTGGGGCTCGCCCTGGGCGCGCTGGGTACGGGCGGCTTCACGGCGGTGCGAGGCCTTCGCACGGCCCAGGCGCTGTTGCACCCGGCGCGCGTCCCGGTGACGCGGCCCTCCGGCCCGGACGCGCTGCCGGGCCTGGAGGACGTGTCCTTCGAGGCCGCGGGGCGGAAGCTCCAGGGGTGGTACGTCCCATCGCGCGACGGGACGGCGGTGGTGCTGGTGCATGGCTTCGCTGACAACCGCACGCGGCTCCTCTTCGAAGCCCGGGTGCTGTCGGAGGCGGGGCACGGCGTCCTGCTCTTCGACCTGCACGGCCAGGGCGAAAGCGAAGGCGACGCGATTGGCTGGGGCGACGGCGAGCGCGAGGACGTGCGCGCGGCCCTGGCCTTCGTGCGGGCCCGGCCGGACGTCACCCCGGGGCGCGTGGGCCTGTTTGGATTTTCCATGGGCGGGACGGCGGCCCTGCTGGTGGCGCAGGAGGACGCGCGGGTGAAGGCGGTGGCGGCGGTGGGAGCGTTCCCGGACCTGGCGGGGGACATGGGCTCCCACTACGGCCTGAGCACCTGGGCGGTGCTGTGGGGGCTGCGCCGTTCCGGCATCGACGTGGACGCCGTGCGGCCCGTGGACGGCATGTGCCGCCTGGAAGGCCGGCCGCTGCTGCTCATCAACGGCGGCAGCGACCCGGACGGCCCCCAGAAGCTGGACGGCCGCCTCTACCGCGCCGCCTGCGAGCCCCGCGAGCAGTGGCTGGTACCCCAAGCAGCCCACGGCGAGTACGCCCGGAAGGACCCCGAAGGCTACGCCCGCCACCTGCGCGACTTCTTCGCCCGCGCCCTCTGAGTGCTGTCCCCGGGTGACGAGGTCCAACCGGCCGTCTCACTCTCGGCGGCCCTTGGCGACGAACTCCCCGCGGCTGTGGATGCCGGTCTTCTCGAACAGCGACTTGATGTGGACCTTCACCGTCTCCACGGAGCACCCCAACCGGGAGGAGATCTCCTTGTTCGCCAGCCCCTCGTGAAGACAGTCCGCCACGCGTGACTCCTGGGCGGTGAGCTTCTCCTTCCAGTCCGGACGCAGCCAGTGGACCCGCTCGTGCATGCGCACCTGCCACAGGTTGCGGCCCCCCCAGCTGACGGCGGAGGGACTGAACGTCACGTCCAGCCGGTCCGCGCCGCGCTCCAGCGTGAGGGACTCCAGCCGTGGATCCACCGCGACATCGAAGCGGGACAGCGCCCTCACCCGCTCCGCCCAGGCGCGGGGAACCCCGTCGCTGAGCTCGTGGGGCGCGAACCACTGCTCCAGCAGCGGAATGGCCGGCCCCGTGTCCGCCACCTTCCGCCCCAGGCTGTTGAGCACCAGCACCGGGTTCGCTCCCATCGCGATGGCCTTCAGCAGGTCCCGCTCGAAGCGGACGGCGTAGAGCTCCTGGAGCCGCGCCACCGCCCGGGAGATGTACGGGATGATCTGCTGCAGGAACCACTGCGCCCGGAGCGTGAAGGGCCGGGAGGATTCCCGGTACATCGCGACGCCGCCCTTCAGGTCCTGCTCCGTGAAGAGGAGTGACGCCAGCACGCGCTTGAGCTTCAGCCCCGCGCCCTGGCTGCGCCGGAAGGTCTCCGTCTCCACCAGCGGCTGCCCCCGCAGCATCTGGACGTCGCTGAGCACCAGGTTGGGCTGCGCCACCGTGGCGCGGAAGACGAAGTCCTCCTGCACCCATTCCGCGTAATCCTTGAGGAGGGGGTGGACGGTGTCCGTCTTCCACTGCACCCCCGCGGTCCCATCCGGATTCGCGCAACCCACCGCCAGGTGGTCCGCCTCACAGAGCGAGAGGAGCGCCCGGGAGAGGGCCTCGTAGACGTCCTCCAGCGTCCGGGCGTTGCCCAGCGCTTCCTTCAGCTCCGCGACCAACGCCTGCTCATGCGACAGGAACTTCCGCGCCTTGCCCATGGGTACAACCCCCGTTTGCAATACCCATCAAGTATTACGAGGGCTGAAACAGGGCCCATCCCTCCAAAGTGGTATGACAGGCCTGTCGGAAGCGCCTTTCCGCTCGCTGACGGGGCGGCGACGTCGGGCTGGACGGCTCCCCCCCTGGCAGGTCAGCCTGGACATCCTTGGAGGATGCAACCCACATGGCCGCCCCGCTGCCCCCTGAAGCCCAGTTCCATATCGAGGTCATCAAGCTCCTGCTCCAGGTGGCCACCAGCGACGACCGCGTCACCCGCGAGGAGATTGATTCCATCATCGACACCGCGCGCGGCTTCAGCGTGCCCCTGACGGAGCTCAGCGCCCTCACCCGCTGCCTCCAGGACGGCCATCCGCTCCCGCCGCCGAACCTGGGCATCTTGCGCGAGGACCCCAGGGCCGTCCTCGACGCCGTCCACACGCTCATCGCCGGCGACGGCCACGTGCACGAGTCGGAGATCGCCATGGCCCGGCAGATCCGCGAGCTGCTCGGCATCGCTCCCTGAAGCCTCTCACGGGCGGCCCCAGGCCCGGGCCGCCACGCACCGCTCTTCACGTCACGCCGGCATCTGCAATGGGTGCCCGTCCTTGTGCTCGGGCGCGCCCGCGAGTCTGCGGGTGAGCCGGCGGCGCACGACGTCCACGTGCTCGCGGAAGAAGTACAGGTTCTCCGCGTAGGCGATGGGCACCGCGATGCGGTTCACCTCGCGCTCGGCTTCCTCCAACCGCTTGAGCATGGCCTGGAGCATCTCCTGGTCCGGGTCCTCCTCCAGCTGGATTTCAATCTCCTTCAGCCGCGCGTACCACCGGTGGATGCGCGAGCGGACCCGCCACAGGAACACCGCGGGCACCGCGCGCCCCAGCGGCACCACCACCGCGATGATGGGCACCAGCATCACCCACAGCCGGTCCACCAGGTTCGCCGCCCAGAAGGGCAGGTAGCGCTGCAGCAGCGGAACGCCCGACGCGTAGTAGCGCTTCGCCTCGCTGCTCAGCGCGAAGCCCGCCGCGAGCGGCGCGGGGAACTCACCCGTCTTGTCCAGGATGCCCGCCGAGCCGTGGATCTCACTGGCCGCGCGCATCAGCAAGTATGCGAGCGCCGGGTGCAGCGTGTCCTTCGCCAGCAGCAGCGCATTGGGAGAAAGCAGCACCACGTCCTGGTCCGGCACGTCCTTGGCGAAGTCGAACACGCCCCGCGGCAGCACGTGGCGTGACAGGTACGGATAGCGGCGCGTGTACGCCTCCGCGCGATTGAAGCTCAAGAGGCGCACGTCCTTCACCGCTGCCAGCTTCTGGATGCGCGGCGACTCCGCCATCGACACCAGGAACACCGCATCCACCTTGCCCTGCGTCAGCGCGTCGATGGCCGCGTCCCGGTCCAACGGCAGCAACTCCGTGGGCGCCGTGTCCACCTTGTTCGCCTGGAGCAGCGTCATCGCCAGCGCGCGCGTGCCGCTCTCCTCGGGCCCCACCGCGATGCGCTTGCCCTGAAGGCCGCGCACGTCGTCCACGGGCTCGCCCCGGTAGAAGACCCACAGCGGCACGTAGGAGAGGCTCCCCAGCGACACCACGTGCTCCGGCACCTCCTGGCCCTTGCCACCGGTGGTGCCGCTCTGCGCGAAGGCGATGTCCACCCCGCTGTCCTCCGCGCTGAGCAGCGCCACGCTGCCCACGGAGCCCTTCGTGTTGCGCAGCTCCAGCGTCACCCCGTGCTGCGCGAGGAACTTCTGGTAGCGCTTCGCCATGTAGTTGAAGCCGCCCTCTTCCGGCGCCAACGCCATCACCAGGGTCTTGGGCGGCGCGGGCTTGACGAAATAGAACGTCACCGCGAACGCCACCGCGATGAGCAGCGTCGCGGGAGCGACGGCGATCCACAGGTCGCGCCGCAACGTGCGCTTGAGCTGCGCCTTCAACGTGTCCGTCTTCATGAGGCCGCGCAGTATACCGACCGCGCCGTGCGTGGCCCCGCCGTACACCGCGTCGGTCCAGGCAAGCGAGCACGTCACGACCCGGGGGCACTTGGCGCAACCCCTTGCGCGACACACCCTCCCTCCCAGGCCTTATTGAAGGGGTGTGGCATGGGTTGGCG